>PWUP01000341.1 GCA_003562535.1 Gammaproteobacteria bacterium
CCCCAACCCTCTCCCAAAGGGAGAGGGAGCTTAAGGCAGGGGGTCTGAACGCTTACCCTACCAACAGGAACTGGATACCTTGCTGACGTTACACTTTCAGTTCTTCGATAAATCATAGTTTATTCCACTGCGCGGTATACCGGTCTGATCCTGAGCTTTGACATCGACAATACTGAGTTTGTCATCCAAGAACTCACGCTCATTGACTATAGGGGTTGCCAATTCCTGACCGAGTACCGCATTAAGCAAGTGAATCAGCAGGTTTTGGTTGCTACGCGAACCGAGCAGGGCTTTGAACACGCAATCGACTTTGGGATCTATCGGGTGGCGTTGGGGCATGGGGTTACGGGTTGCGACTGGCGCAGTTGTTCCATGGTCTCTTCACTTTGAACTAATTGCTGCTGCAAACGCTCATTGTCTCGGCTCAATGCCAGTTCCCGCTGATGCGCTTCAGCGGCGGTTTGTTCTAAACGGAGCAGCAACTCAGCCTGCTGAGCCATGCGGCCACGCAATTCGGCATACTGCTGCTCACTGTTGCGCCGAGCGTCACGTTCGTGCTGACAGGTTGCTTCTAAAGCCTGAAGTTGTTCTGTAACCCGCTGTTCGCGCTCCTGCGCGACTTGTGTCCAACGCTGGCGGGTTTGATCCAACTCCTCATGCGCTTGTTGTTGCGCCTGCTGAGCTTGATCACGGGTGTACTCCACCAGTTGCAGCAGACGTTCAATCTCAGCGGCATGATGTTGGCGTTCATCCAGCATGCGTTGCTCTTGCTGGGCTTGCCAGGTGGCTAACTCGTCGCGGTGCCGGACTTCCAGTGCTTCAGCGGCTACCCGCGCTGCGTTTAACGAGGCTTCCAAACTGTTATGGCGTTCAGCCGCCGTGCGCAGTTCGGTTTCCAGATTGAGCCGGGTATGGCGTTCTTGTTCTAAAGCCTGCGTTTGTTCTGTGAGTTTATCGGTGAGTTCAGCCAACTGCTGGGTGAGTTCGCTGTGCGCCTGTTCCAAGCGTTGCAAACTGTACTGGGCGTCTTCTTGCGCTAAACGGGCGGTTTCCAATTCGCTGCGAAACGCCTCACGCTCTAACTCAAACAGAGCATGAGCCTCGCGGGTGGCTGACTGCCAAAAAGTCTCCAGAGCCGGCATCAAGCCTTCGGGCACGGTGGGCGGTAACGCAGGAACACTGGCCTCACGTCGTGCCTGCTGCCAGCGGCGTAAATGATTGGCAATCGTGGTATTAGAGCCACTGCCCAGTTGTTCGCGAATCCGCTGAATGGTGGGGTTTTCCCCACGGGATAATAACTCGTTCGCGCTGCGCGCCACATCGTCAAACGTAATACCGGTACGAGCCATAGAATTAATAAACAGTTACTCGCAGGACGACCACAGAGTAGCCGTCCTGCGTTATTTCAGACCCCCCCGTCCCAGAAGCACAGAACGGGGAACCAAAGCACTGGCTTATAGCCATTCAAGCGGATTACCGGATGTGCATAGCCCACTCAAGCTGATCCATGCCTTGCTGGTGGTAGCGCAGTAGGCGCAAGCTTTTTCTGCAGCGTGAACACCGTAGCAGCAACAACCAGTCCAATGATATCCGATTGCAAACCGCCCCCGATCATGGCCAGCGCCGCCGCGAGCACGATGATTCGCAACACGGGTTTAATGGGTCCAAAGAACCAACCCTGAATAGAGGAAGCCAGCAGATAAATACCCAGAGCGGCAGTTAAAAAGGCATGCAGATTTTCATGCCATGCACCTTGCATCAGCAGTGGCGCCGAATAAAAGAACATAAACGGCACCACGAAGGCGGCAAGGCCGATTTTAAAGCTCTCCACACTGGTTCTCATCGGGTCGGAGCGGGCGATGGCCGCACCCGCATAAGCCGCTAGCGCTACGGGAGGCGTAATCGCCGACATGACCGCAAAATAGAAGATAAAGAAATGCGCGGTCAGTGGGTCAATGCCCATTTGAATCAAGCCCGGGGCAATCACGCTGGCCGCGACCGCATAGGCGGCTGTGGTCGGCATGCCCATGCCGAGAATAATCGACACACACATGGCAAAAAACAAGGCGAGCAGCTCGCTTTGGCCGGCCACAGCAAGCAACATTGACGAAAAGCGTACCCCGATACCCGTCAGTGCAATAATCCCTACGATAATGCCTGCGGCTGCACAAACGGCCACCAATTGCAGCGACATTCTAGCGGCAATTTCCAGCGCGTACAAAATCGTCTTGGGCCCCATACGGAATGGCGTCAACCAGCTCACCACGGCGGCGGCAGCCATCGCTAGGGTACCGGCACGGATCACGGAATAGCCCATGAACAGCGCCCCAATCAGAATCACAATCGGAATAAACAGAAAAGCCTGTTTGGCCATTTTAGCGAACTGGGGCAGCTCACTACGCGGCAGACCGCGCATATTATTTTTCAGCGCTTCCTTGTCCACCATGAAATACACCGACAAAAAGTACAGTGCTGCAGGGATGATGGCGGCGATCACAATATCGGCATAGGCGATACCGGTAATCTCAGCCATGATAAAAGCGCCTGCACCCATGATGGGGGGCAAAATCTGGCCACCCGACGACGCTGCCGCTTCGATGGAGGCCGATGTCTGCGGTTTATACCCCACCCGTTTCATCAGTGGGATGGTCAGCGAGCCGGTGGACACCACATTACCCGCCGAAGTCCCGTTAATCATGCCCATGAGACCCGAAGAAAAGACGGCGACTTTGGCCGGTCCACCGCGAGCGCCGCCAGCGGCAGCGAAGGCGAAGTTCACGAAGTATTCACCCACACGGCTGGCCTGTAGAAAAGCCGCAAAGGTGATAAACAGAATAATATAGGTCGAGGAAACCGCCGTAGTGGGCCCGAGCACGCCGTTATCGGTATAAATAAAAGCAAAAAAGCGCGCCGGTGCGTAGCCGCGATGTTCGAGCACACCGGGCAACCAAGGGCCGACGAAGCCATAGAGGATAAACACCCCGACAATGATGACCAGCGCCAGCCCGGCTAATCGTCGCGTCAGCTCCAGAATCAGCAGGATACCGGCAATGGCCGCGTACATATCATTAGGGTGGGGAAACACTTGGGCGCGGAAGCGCAAAAACTCAGCATGCGCCATAATATACGCGCCGACCGCAATGGCGGCAATCACCAACAGCAGATCCGGCAAAGCCAGCTTGCAACGATCACGCGCCGGCGAGGTCCAAGACGCCAAAATGGCCAGTACGGTGCCGATAATAATCGGATAGCCAAAAGTCATTAGCATCTTGTCCGGGGGCGAACCCGTGGGGATACGGTCATTCGTGGCAATGGCAAAGGCGATTTGACCCAATGCGGTGAAAATGGCGACAGCCGCAGGCAAGAGCAATATCCATTCCAAGGGAGTGACGGGTTGCCGCTCACTGCCCTGTGGCGGAAATATGCGGGCTGAGAAAAAAATAAATCCGAGCGCTAATCCACCGGTGACGTGAACTAATCGGTAGATCCAAGTCTCTAGTGGATACACATTCATAACGCCGATGTGAAAAGCGGTGTAAAGCACACAGGCGGCTGTAAAAATTAGCCCTAGAGCGCCACTAAACGTCCGCTGATTGGTCATAATGGGTTCAGCATCGACGCCAGCGGCAATATTGTCTGGTGGGCGTTTGGGGGTATCCGGCATATCGTCAACAGCCGCAGAGCCGGGTTGCGCTTTGGTGGTCATCGGAATCCCTCTCAGTTTGATGGGGATGAGATTTTAGGATTATGATTCAAAAAGGCCAGAGACGCTGTCGTCTCTGGCTGGCTGATACTGATGCGGCATAGCGGGGTACACCGCTTTATGCTGCTTTAAAGTTAGAGTTAATCCCGTAGATGAGCTGGGATGGTGATGCCTTGCTCCTCGTAGTAACGCACTGCACCCGGATGGAAGGGCAGAAAACCATTATTTTCCCAGTTCTCAATTAATGTCGTTTTGGCCGCTGCATGAATCCGCATCATGCGCTCGTTATTTTCAAGTACGAGTTTAGTGATTTCGTAGGCTAAGGTGTCGGGCATGTCGCGATGAGCCACTGCGAAGTTCCACATAGCCACTGAAGCGTCATCTTCGGTCTGGACGGTGTAGGTGCCAGCAGGGATGGTAAAATTGGCAACTTCTGGATAAGTTTCGAGAATTTTTGCGTGTTCTTCTGGAGAGAAGCCGAAAGTTTTTACATCGGCTTCAGCGGCAAGCTGCGAAAACGCCCCGATTGGCACACCGGCGGCAAATACAAAAGCGTCGATCAAACCGTCTTTAAGCTGGTTGGCGGCATCGGCGGCACCCGTGTAGGAAATTCTTCGGGGCTGCACATCCAGGGTTTCCAGAAAACGCGGCCAGTAGGTTCCAGGCGTACCACCTGCGGGGCCAACGCTGACCCGTTTACCCGTCAGATCTCCCACGGAGTTGATCCCGGCATTACGCATGGCAATGCCATGAAATGGGGTTTCGTACATGGGAAATAAGGCGCGGACCTCTTTATGCTCCAGCCCTGGAGCCAATTCACTCTGGCCGACCCAAGCTTCATACATCGGCCCCATAGTCACCAAACCAATATTATGCTCGCCCGTTTGCACTAGAGTGACGTTGTGCACCGGACCGCCGGTGACTTCACCGCTGGCGTTGATACCGAGTGATTCGCCGATAAAAGAAGCCAGGCCGTTACCGTAAACAAAGTACACGCCCCCCACACTGGCGGTACCAACCGTTAAATCACGCGGCCAACCTGTGCGATCTTGTGCTAGAGCCGCACCAGAGGCCAGCATCGCTCCAGCCGTGAGTCCTACGATAGTTTTGACGAGTGTATTCATTTTAATGAGTCTCCTCCTCAGTTTTGTAAACTGGCTACTGCGCCAATATACATTAAGAATAGATGATTTTTTTAAGAAACCCGAATCTACCCAGAAATGGTTTATGAGTCAACAAAAATCATCTTACCCTGCCCTGCACGGCTTATTTGGCGTAACGCTTGCATCACTGCTGTGTGGTCTATGCATACTGGAGCCACGGTATGTTATGTCGTGACTTATGCTATGGATTTTTGCTATAACGACGGCTGAGTCCCTACACAAGCACAATGTTTGGGCATTGAATGAGGATTAAACGCACTGTTTTAGTGCAAAGAGATTATTAATGGACATTGAGGTGGCATCATGGCCGTAACCAATGTGGACATGCTCTGGGTATTGATCTGCGCCAGCTTGGTGTTTCTCATGCAGGCGGGATTTTTATGCTTGGAATCAGGATTAACACGCAGTAAAAACGCCATTAATGTCGCCAGTAAAAATGTAGCGGACTTTGGCTTAGCCGTTGGGCTGTTCTGGCTGTTTGGCTTTGGGCTGATGTTTGGCCATAGCCTCTGGGGCTGGATTGGCCTGAGTCATTTTGCTGTGCCCGTCGGGCCAGGCAGCGAAGCGTGGCTGTCCACCTTTTTTCTGTTTCAGGCCATGTTTTGTGCCACGGCCGCCACTATTGTCTCAGGAGCCGTAGCCGAGCGGATGCGGTTTGTGGCCTATTTAATCACAGCCGCTCTGGTCAGTGTGTTGATCTATCCGGTGTTTGGGCATTGGGCTTGGGGCGGCGCTTATAACGGCAGCCTTGGCTGGCTAGAGCAGCGGGGTTTTGTCGATTTTGCCGGTTCCACGGTGGTACACAGCGTGGGCGGCTGGGTGGCACTGGCTGCGGTCTTATTACTCGGCGCCCGTCGGGGTCGCTTTGCGGCGAGCCAATCACCGCATGTATTCCCCGCTGGCAATTTACCCGTCGCCATGCTGGGAGGCTTATTATTATTTCTCGGCTGGTTTGGCTTCAATGGTGGCAGTGTGCTGGCACTGGATGCCACCGTGCCCGGCATACTGGCCAACACGGTATTGGCCGCCATCGCCGGTTTATTAACCGCCTTACTGGTGGGGTGGTATTGGCGCGGCTACCCTGAAGTGCTGTATGCCCTTAACGGTATGCTGGCCGGTCTAGTGGCGATTACCGCTGGCGCTCATGTCGTCAGTTCGACCAGCGCCTTGCTCATCGGCAGTGTGGGTGGTGTGCTCATGCTGTTAAGTCATGAATTACTGTTGCGCTGGCGGATTGACGATGCCGTCGGGGCGATTCCCGTCCATTTGGTTGCGGGAATTTGGGGCACACTGGCAGTCGCTGGGTTTGCCGATCCAGCCTTGTTGGCCACCGGCTTAACTCGTTGGCAACAGTTGCAGATTCAAGCTTTAGGCGTGGTGGTCTGTGCTTTATGGTCGTTTGGTATGGCGTGGTTGGTGTTAAGCCTGATCAATCGCTGGTTGCCCCTGCGGGTTGATCCCGAGGGTGAAGAACAAGGGCTGAACGTCTATGAGCACGGGGCGCATAATGACTTGACTGAATTGCTAGCGGCTATGGAACACCAGCAGCACAGCCAAAACCTCAGCCATCGGGTGCCCGTGGAGCCGTTCACTGAAGTCGGTCAGATTGCCCAACGCTATAATCAAGTGATGACCACCTTGGAACGGGTGGTCAACCGCACTCAGTTATTAGTGCGCAATTTGCGTGACGGCATGTTGACGTATAACCGTCAGGGTTTGCTGACGGGGTTTAACCCGGGCGCTGAGACGATTTTTGAGCGTTCGGCGGCCGCAGTGCTGGGTCAGCCCGCCAGCCAATTGTTTATGAGTACGGGTCACGATCTCCACCAGCAGTTATTGGCTGTCGGTCAGCGTATGGAGTTGCGGGTGCAGCATTCTGACACCGCTGAGTCGGCGTCAAGCCCACGCTTTGTCGAGTTATTAGTCAGTGAGGGCGTCACTGACGGTGATACGGAACTCAGCGCTTTGGTGCGCGATGTGACCGAACGCAAGCGCATTCAAGAACAATTGCAGCGTGAGCGAGATCGCGCCTTGGTCACGCTGGCCTCAATTGGCGATGGGGTGATTACCACCGATGCGGCAGGGCAGGTGGACTATATCAATCCTGTCGCTGAACGTTTAACCGGATGGAAGAATCAACAGGCTAAGGGTTTAGCGGTCAGTCAAATCTACCGTTTACTGGGCGAAGAGGATGAGCAGCCTTTGGACAACCCTGTGCGCTTGGCGCTGCAACAGGCTAAGGCCACCATCCGCAATGAGGGGCGTTTATTACTCAGTCGCAGTGGCAAACGCTTACCCGTCACTGACACCGCTGCGCCGATCCGCAGCCGCGAGGGCTACATCATCGGCGCAGTCCTCGTTTTCCACGATATCACCGTCACCCGTGATTTATCTCGGGAACTGTCGCATCAGGCCGCCCATGATGCCCTGACCGGCCTGAGCAATCGCCGTGATTTTGAAGCCAAAATAGTGCAACTGCTGTATCAACAGGATACGAACGAGCATGTGCTGTGTTATCTGGATCTGGACCAGTTCAAAGTAGTCAACGATACCTGCGGTCATGCCGCCGGTGATGAGTTACTCCGGCAACTGGCACGATTGCTGCGCCAACAGGTGCGCGGTAGCGATCTCTTAGCGCGTTTAGGCGGGGATGAATTTGGTATTTTGTTCCGCAATTGCACGGTTCAAGACGCCTTACGGATCAGTGAGACCCTGCGCAAGACCATTCAGGATTTCCGGTTTAGTTGGGACAATAAGCTGTTTTCCGTGGGGGTGAGCATTGGCTTGGTGCCCATCGGCGCTGAGGAACGCCGCTTAGATAAGCTATTAAGTGCAGCGGATGCCGCCTGTTATGCCGCTAAGGAGCACGGACGCAATCGCGTTCATGTGTATCAACCCGATGATCATCATTTACTCGAACGCCAAGGACAAATGGAATGGGTCGGGCGTTTGCGTTCCGCGCTGGACGAAGATCGGCTGCGCCTGTACGTGCAGCCCATCACCCCCCTCGATGACCAAGCGGGCTTACCCTATCACTACGAAATCCTACTCCGCATTGAAGAACAGGGACGGCTGGTCGGCCCGGGCAGTTTTATTCCAGCGGCTGAGCGCTATGGGCTGATGGATCAAGTGGATCGCTGGGTGGTTGATAATGTCGTCGCGTGGTTAAGCGATAACCGGCACAAGCCGGAATATCGCAATCAGAGTTATTTGATCAATCTCTCCGGGCTATCACTCAGTAGTGATCGCTTTCGCGAGTATTTGCTGGAGCGCATCCGCACCGCGGCACTGCCACCCGGTCTATTAGGTTTTGAACTGACTGAAAGCGCTGCCGTGGCTAATTTAACCCTCGTGATTGAATTTGTGAATGCGGTGCGGCAACTGGGCTGTCGCTTTGCCCTCGATGATTTTGGCAGCGGTTTATCGTCATTTGCTTATCTGAAAAGTTTGCCGGTGGATTATTTGAAAATCGATGGTGGGTTTATCCGCGATATTGGCCAAGAATCGGTGAATTTAGCCCTAGTTGAAGCCATCCATACCATCGGTCATGTCATGGGCTTGCGCACCGTAGCCGAGTGCGTTGAAGACGAAACCACCTTGGCCCATTTGCGCGCCATAGGCATTGATTACGGTCAGGGGTACCATTTGGGCAAACCCGAACCGTTAACGGTATTTGCCCAAGACAATGTGCACCTTATGCCACGCTAAAATGGCCATCACCGTATTAATCACCGATGACGAGTCTGCCGCCCGCTATGCGCTGAAACGGGCACTGACGCCGCTGGACTGCGTCCTACTGGAAGCCGGCGATGGTCATGAAGCCCTCGCTATGGTCAAACAACAGCCCCCCGATGTGATCTTTCTCGATTTGACCATGCCGGGCATGGATGGGCTGAGCCTGCTGCGCTCACTCAATACCCACCACTACAGCGGTGAGGTCGTTGTCGTGACGGCGGATGATCGAATCGAAACGGCGATTGAATGCGTGCGTCTGGGAGCGGCTGATTACCTCACCAAACCCTATGAGATCGAGCGCCTACGGGCGATTGTCCGGCGTAATCTGCGTCGCGTGGACACTGAACGGCAGGTGGATGCGCTACAGACCCAACTGCAGGCCAGCGGGTATTGTGGGGAATTATTCGGCCTCAGTCGCCCTATGCGACAGTTATTTGACCAGATTCGCCGCGCAGCACCTGCACCCCTTGATATTCTGATCCGTGGTGAAACCGGCACGGGTAAAGAGCTGGTAGCGCGTGAACTGCATCGCCTCAGTGGCCGCCAAGGTGATTTTATTGCGGTCAACACCGCAGCACTGAGCGACACTCTGGCCGAAAGCCAGCTCTTTGGCCATCGGCGCGGGGCGTTTACCGGAGCCGAGCGCCATCATGAGGGCGTATTCGCCCAAGCTCATGGCGGTACCCTGTTTTTAGACGAGATCGGTGATATGCCGCTCGCCTTGCAAGCCAAGATATTGCGGGTATTACAAGAACGAGTGATTCAGCCGCTGGGCGGGACTGCCTGCCAAACGGTGGATGTGCGGGTGATCAGCGCCACTCATCAGGATTTAGCACAGGCCATCACTGCGGGACAGTTTCGCGAAGATTTGCTCTTCCGGTTGCGGGGTTTTGAGCTGACCGTGCCGCCCTTGCGGGATCGATCCGAAGATATTCTGCCCTTAGCGGCTTTGTTCCTCGAACAACTCGGTCACAGCGCCGACCGCCGTTTAGGCGAGGGTGTGGCGGCACGTTTGCTCAGTCATCACTGGCCGGGCAATGTGCGCGAGTTGCGGCAGGTGATCCGTGCCGCCGCTGTTATGGCCGAGGGGGAATGGATTACGCCTAATGATCTCGGCTTAGATGCGCCAGCGCCCAGCATCGTGGCCGAATCTCAGCCTGATCTTAGCGGTCTACCGCTGACCGAAGCCAAGGCACGGTTAATCGACTGGTTCGAGCGCAAGGCTATCCATGCTGCTTTAGAGCAAAACGCCGGGAATGTCAGCGCCGCCGCTCGCCAACTCGGCTTACACCGTCAGAGCTTACAACAGAAGCTGATTCAGTTGGGGATGCGGCGCAGTCGGTGATTCTCTACAGGCGCTTTAGCCATTTACAGCGCATTGTAGAGCCGATTAACTGACCACCTCACGCACAATCCCCACGAGTTCATCAATATGGTGATGCTCGGCAATAAACGGCGGGGCAATAATGCCGGAATCGCCAGTGAATTTAATATGGAGGCCCGCTTGGTACAGACGTTTTTGTACCTCATACCCCCTTTTACCCGGTCCAGCGCTGTCGGGAGCGATATCAATCCCCGCCATCATACCGTAACCCCGTACATCGGTAATGGCAGGCAGATCCTGCAGGGCAAAGACGGCATCGAGAAAATAAGCGGATAAGTTAGCCGCCCGCTCGAATAATCGCTCGCGTTCATAAATCTCTAAAGTAGCCAGTCCGGCGGCACAGGCGGCTGGATGGCCGGAATACGTGTAGCCGTGAAACAGTTCAATGGCTGCTTCGGGGGCGGCATCGACCAGGGTGTCGTAAATGCCTTCCCGAACCGCCACCGCCCCCATAGGCTGGGCGCCATTGGTCAGCGCTTTGGCCAGGGTCATCATATCCGGTACCACACCGAAACTGTGTCCGGCAAAGGCTTTACCAGTACGGACAAAACCGGTAATCACTTCGTCAAACACCAGTAAGATACCGTACTGGTCGCAGATCTCGCGTAACCGCTCCAAATAGCCGTGTGGCGGCACTAAGGTACCCGTAGAACCGGCAATCGGCTCGACAAAACAGGCGGCAATGGTATCAGCACCGTATAAAGCCACCATACGCTGTAAATCATCGGCCAGTTCGGCACCGTGCTGCGGCTGACCTTTGACAAACCGATTCTCGGGCAACCAAGTATGGCGGATATGCGCCACACCGGCTAGGCCAGGACCGAAGGCTTCGCGGTTTTTGACTAATCCGGATAAAGCGGTCCCACCCAAGTTAACCCCGTGATAAGCGCGTTCACGGGAAATAAAGCGGTTACGCTGCCCCTCACCGCGCGCTCGGTGATAGGCATAGGCGATTTTTAAGGCGGTATCCACCGCTTCAGAGCCGGAGTTAACAAAGAAAATCCGGTTCAAGTCACCGGGCGTTAACGTCGCTAGTCGTTGCGCCAGCTCAAACGCACCAGGATGCCCCATTTGAAAAGGCGCGCAATAGTCCATGGCCTGCAACTGCTGGTACACTGCTTCGGCAATTTCCGGGCGGGCATGGCCGCAGGGTGAGCAGAACAGCCCCGACGAACCATCGAGAATTTTATCGCCACGATGGCTCCAGTAATACATGCCCTCCCCTTTAACCAGCAAGCGCGGTTCGGCTTTGAAATCGCGGTTAGCCGTGAACGGCATCCATTGATGTTCCAAAGTATTGACGGCAAAACCCATAACCCAGACTCCTAATTGACATTATATGACTTAATAACTACATATCCCGTATAATAAATTGTTTCGGGTTTAATGTTAAATTGACCTGAGCAATGGCTTACACTCTGATTGCAATTATGCTGGGGCGGCTATGAGAACACTCAATTTTTTTGTCACTGCCCCACGGGGTCTCGAAGGCTTATTGGCCGAAGAACTCCGCGCCATAGGGTTGGCGAATGCCCACGAACAACGCGGCGGCGTGATATTCGCGGCTGAGTTAGCGGGTGCTTATCGCGCCTGTTTATGGTCACGGATTGCCAATCGCGTTCTGTTGCCGCTGACGACGTTCAGCGCCGCTGACAGTGATGCCTTATATGCCGGAGTGCGCTGTATTCAGTGGGCGGAACATCTCGGTGCTGAGAACACCTTGGCGGTGGATTTTACCGGGGTCAAAGCCCGCATCAGCCACAGCCGCTATGGCGAACAACGGATAAAAGACGCCATAGTCGATCAACTCCGCGAGCAGACCGGCAGCCGTCCTTCGGTGGATACCCAACACCCCGATGTGCGGATTAATGCCCA
>PWUP01000090.1 GCA_003562535.1 Gammaproteobacteria bacterium
ACAACAGCGCATCGCCTTGGCGCGGGCGATTGTGATTCAACCCGACGTATTATTGCTGGATGAGCCGCTATCGGCACTGGATGCCCATCTGCGCGAAGGGATGCGGGTTGAATTGAAACGCATCCAGCGCGAGTTGGGTATTGCCACGGTGTTTGTTACCCACGATCAATCGGAAGCCTTGGCGCTGTCCGATCAGGTGGTGGTGATGAATCATGGCACCATCGAGCAGCAAGGCACACCCCAAGAAGTCTATAACGCCCCGCGCACCGAGTTTGTCGCTGGGTTTCTCGGTCAGTCGAATATCCTCAGCGCCCGAATCAGCGGCCAACAGGGCGAGCTACTCACGGTGCAACTGGCGGATAATGGGCCGCAGGTATTGGCTGCACCACGAACCGACGCACCTTGGCAACCCAATGCCCCAGTCCGCTTGATCATCCGTGCCGAACGGTTACTGCTGGCTGAACAGCACCCCGAAGTGGCTGGTCAAACCTTGCTCGATGGTGTAGTGACCACGGTCGATTATCAAGGGCAGAACGCGCGCTATTTTGTTAAAGTCGGCCCGCTGGATTTACAGGCGATTAACCCCATTGATCATCGCCCATTTGCCGAGGGTGAGCGGGTGCAACTGCGGATTCGCAGCCAGGATTGCGTATTGTTGGCTGATTCACAAGACCGCCATTAGCGTAATTCGAACCTTACCGGAACGTGCAGTGTGGCGCTGACCGCCCGTCCGCCTTGTCTCGCGGGTTGAAAGCGCCAATCGCGCAGCGCGGCCAGTGCGGCTTGGTCGAGCAGGGCGTGACCACTGCCGGCCACAATGTCAATTTCCCCCGGCTGGCCGTTGGCCAAAATCTGTACTTCTAATACCACCTCACCCTGTAAACCGCGTCGCCGAGCTTGAACCGGGTAGCGTGGCTCGGGATTATGCAGCACCTTTGCGGGTGTCCATTCGGTATCAGCAGCGCTGGGTTGCGTGGCTGTCGTGGTGTTGGCGGCATTATCCTGAGTTGCTGCGGAGGCGGTGTCAGACCGCTTGGCTTGAGTTTGCGAGGACGGCGCAGGTTGCGGCCTTGCGGTTGGTTGCGAAGGCGGCGGAGTCGTAGGTGCAGGCGCGGGTTCCGGTGGCGCTGCTGGTTTAGGACGTGTCTCGGGTGGTGCTTGAGTGATTGGTTCAGGCGCAGGTTCCGGTTGCGCTATTGGTTCAGGACGTGGCTCGGATGGTGCTTGAGTGGTCGGTTCAGGCGCAGGTTCCGGTTGTACCGCCGGTTTGGAATCCAATTCGGGTTGTTCAGGAGTAACGGGTTGTGGTTCAGAGGACGGAGTGGCTTCTGGTTGCGGTATCGGTTGGGCTAAGCGTGCAGGTGGCTGTTCTGCAGACATCGCTGCGCTGGATTGGCTGGGTGCGGTATGCAGCAGGCTCACTTGCAGGCTAAGGGGCTGATCTACATGGGTGAGTGGCACGAGTGGCGGTTGCCACCACAGCAAACCCGCATGTACACCCAGAGACATGAGCAAGGCCAGTGCCAAGCGCAGAGTGTGAATATCCATAGACTTCGTTCGGCGGTATAACCGTTTGGGTTGCGACTTAAGCAAGCATTAACCGCGTTACGAACGAAATTTTGTGATCTCATCTCCGCCGTAACGCAGTGTCCTGCGTCGCATAACGGCATTGAGATCACCGCCCCCGCAAAACACCCCGTTTGCTGGGTTGCGACGCCAGCAATGGCAGGTCTCCTGGCTCACGGGTCACAGCGCACTGTCCGCCTTCCCGGATAGAATGGATCAATCCAGTGGCGTTTTGAACAGCCGCTTACCGTTGACAGTTGCGGGGACAGCTAGGGCTTGACACCTATTCCCTTAACCATTGCAGCGGGTATAGTGTAACGCATATTGCCGTGGGCGTAGACCCTGCGTTGGCTAAAGCAGCAAGGTTGGCTTATGGTGCCCACCTCATCAGCTCGGAAACCGCAATGTTTAACGTTGTATTATATGAACCAGAAATTGCTCCCAATACGGGGAATATTATCCGCTTATGTGCGAATACGGGGTGTCGTTTGCATCTGATCGAACCGTTAGGGTTTACGCTGGAAGAGCGCAAACTGCGGCGAGCGGGGCTGGATTACCGTGAGTGGACTGCTATTCGCTGCCATGCGGATTACCCCACTTGGCACCAGCAAGTCAGCAGTCAGCGCATCTGGGCGTGTACGACTAAAGGTCACACCGCGCCCAGTGCGGTCGCGTTTCAACCGGGCGATAGCCTGTTATTTGGTCCGGAAACCCGTGGCTTACCCCAAGCCCTCTTGGAGGATTTAGGGTCTGAGTCATGGCTGCGCCTGCCTATGTTGCCAACCAGCCGCAGTCTGAATTTAGCCAATGCGGTGGCGGTCGTGGTTTATGAAGCGTGGCGACAACACGGTTATGCCGGAGCGGCTCGCTGAGTGCCGCGTATTATTGCTGCTGCATACAGTGGGCAATCGCGTTACACTAATGGCTTGTTTACCTGAAACTGATGGAGCGCAGCCATAGGGGCTGGCAACAGTCGCTATCGCTGGTGAATCACACGATGAATGATAATCTACCGCGCGGTACTCTTTACATCCAAGACATTGACATTGGCATGAGCCGTCACCTGCGTAAAACCATTACCGATGACGATATTGAGTTGTTTGCTCAGGTTTCGACCGATCATAATCCGGTGCATTTAGACGATAATTATGCCCGCAACACGCCGTTTAAGGGTCGTATTGCTCACGGCATTTTAACCGCTAGCCTGATATCCGCCGTGATTGGCGAACAATTACCGGGTCATGGGACTATTTATATGAGCCAAACCCTGAAATTTATCGCTCCGGTACGCCCCGGTGATACGGTGTTGGCGGAGGTGACGGTATCGGCGGTGAATCGTGATAAACGCCGAGTGACGTTGGAGTGTCTGTGCAGTGTGGAAGACACCCCAGTGCTGAAAGGCGAAGCGGTGGTGTTGGCACCAAGCCGCTAAGGGCGGTTTGCGATGAATCTTTACGCTGTCCGTGCCATTTATGTCTTTGAACTCAGCCGCACTGCCCGCACCCTGTTACAAAGCATTGTCTCACCAGTAATCTCGACATCGCTGTATTTTGTGATATTTGGTGCGGCGATTGGTTCGCACATCACCGAAATTGATGGCATCAGCTATGGCGCGTTTATTGTGCCGGGATTAATCATGCTGATGCTGCTCACCCAAAGCGTGGCGAATGCTTCCTTTGGGATTTATTTCCCGCGCTTTTCCGGGACGATTTACGAGTTGCTGTCAGCGCCGGTGTCGTATTTTGAAATTGTCTTAGGCTATGTGGGTGCGGCAGCGACTAAGTCGATTATTCTTGGCTTGATTGTGTTGGCAACGGCGGGGTTTTTTGTGCCGCTGCACATCGCTCATCCTGTTGTGATGATTGTGTTTTTAGTGCTCACGGCGATTACTTTCAGCCTTATTGGTTTTATCGTTGGCATTTGGGCGGATGGGTTTGAGAAACTGCAAATCGTGCCCTTGCTGATTATCACCCCGCTGACGTTTCTCGGCGGTACCTTTTACTCCATCGAGATGCTGCCCCCGTTCTGGCAAACCGTCACCTTACTCAATCCGGTGGTGTATTTAGTCAGCGGCTTCCGCTGGAGTTTTTATGGGGTGGCCGATGTCAGTCTGACCGCCAGCCTAGTCATGGTTGGGGTGTTTTTAAGTGTAGCGCTGGCGGTGATCGCGTGGATTTTTAAAACCGGCTATCGGTTAAAAAATTAACTTGCTGTCATTGCGCATAATAGGCGCGATACCACTCCACAAACTGGGCGACACCCTGCTCCACATTGACTTGGGGTTGATACGCCACCGCTGCACTGAGGGCACTGACATCGGCGGAAGTGTCGGGCACATCACCAGGCTGTAAGGGCAGTAATTCCAATTGCGCTTTACGGCCTAAGCACTGTTCCAGCACTTCGATATAGCGCAGCAACTCGACCTGTTCGCGGTTACCGATGTTATACAAGCGATACGGCGCTACACCGCTGGCGGCCGGGTCAGGCTCCAGACTGTCCCAATAGGCATCAGGCTGAGCCGGTTGATCCACTATCCGCACAATACCCTCGACGATATCATCGATATAGGTAAAACTGCGGGTGTGCCGACCGTGATTAAACACCGGAATTGGCCGACCGGCAAGAATGGCTTGAGTGAATAAAAACAAAGCCATATCAGGCCGTCCCCAAGGACCATACACCGTGAAAAACCGCAAACCGGTGCAGGGGATGGCGTATAGGTGCGCGTAGCTGTGCGCCATCATTTCATTGGCTTTTTTGCTGGCGGCATACAGCGTTAAGGGGTGTTCGGTGGAGTACGCTTCCGCAAACGGCATGCGTGTATTGGCCCCATAAATTGAGCTGGTGGAGGCATAGACCAGATGCTCGATAGTATGGTGGCGGCAACCTTCTAAAATATGCAGAAATCCGGTGATATTGCTGGAAACATAAACATGCGGATTCTCAGCCGCATAGCGCACCCCGGCTTGGGCGGCTAAATGCACCACACGCCGCGGTTTATAGGTGGCAAACAGTGATTCAATCGCGTCACGATCGGCCAGATCGGCATGGACATGGGTATAGGCGGGATGATCCATAAACCGAGCTAACCGAGCTTTTTTTAGAGTGACATCGTAGTAGTCATTGAGATTATCTAAGCCAATCACGGTCTCACCGCGCCCCAACAAAGCCAAGGCGACATGTGAACCAATAAACCCGGCGGTGCCAGTCACTAAAATTGACATGATGAGACATGCTCCATCGCTGCGAGGAGGTATCGAGTCGTTGGCTCTGATAACCGGAATCCGATTATCAAGGTGAACGACTCCAGTATGGCTTATAATACACCTTATTTTTAGGAGCCACATCTGATGACCCCGAATATTGAGACCTTACCTAAAGTCGAACTGCATATACACATCGAAGGTTCATTAGAGCCGGAGCTGATGTTTGCCCTGGCCGAGCGCAATGGCATTCAATTGCCTTATGCTTCGGTGGAAGAGGTTCGCCAAGCGTATCAATTCAGTAATTTACAGTCGTTTTTAGACATTTACTATGCGGGAGCCTGTGTGTTACTCACCGCCCAAGATTTCTATGATATGACTTGGGCATATCTACTGCGCTGCCAAGCCGATCAGGTCCGCCACACCGAGATTTTTTTCGATCCACAAACCCATACGGATCGTGGAGTGCCGTTTGCCACCGTCATTGAAGGCATTAGCCAAGCGCTACGCGACGGGGAAACCCAGCTTGGTATCAGCTCTAGGCTGATTCTGTGTTTTCTGCGTCATCTCAGTGCCGAAGCGGCCATGCAGACCTTGGAACAGGCGCTGCCTTACCGTGATCACCTCATTGCGGTGGGTCTGGATTCCTCAGAAACCGGGCATCCGCCGGAAAAATTCCAAGCCGTATTTGATCGCGCCCGCGCCGAGGGTTTTCTCACTGTCGCCCATGCCGGTGAAGAAGGACCGCCGGAGTATATTCGCCAAGCCCTGGATTTATTGCAGGTCAAGCGGATTGATCACGGCGTGCAGTGTATCCATGATCCAGCACTGGTCGATAGGTTGGTCGCTGAACAGATTCCGCTGACCGTGTGTCCATTGTCTAATGTCAAGCTGTGCGTATTTGACCGCTTGGAACAACATAACCTCAAACAGTTGTTGGGTCGTGGGGTCTGTGTAACCGTCAATTCTGATGATCCGGCCTATTTTGGCGGCTATATTGGCGAGAATTTCCGCGCTACTCAGCAGGCACTGAATCTGGATCAAGAGGCGATTTACCAGCTTTCTGTGAATGCGATCAATGCTGCATTCCTAGACAGCGCGGCTAAACACAAGCTCCAGCAAGACTTAGAGGCTTGGCGGCATACGCACTGACGGCACTGTAGATGTTAAACCCAAACAAACGGAGGATCGGGATCAGACGGCGTAAGCTTGCGCTGTCCCACCCTGCCCGACACTAGGCTGGGGTTTCCCGTGCACAACTGATGACCTATCAACTCATACTGTCCACCTTGCTAGGGCTACTCTTAGCCACGACCGCACAATCCAGTCCAGCCAGCGCCTTGGATGACTGTGTTGAACACTATATTGACGCTGAATTAGATCGGGCCTCTGAGTGCCTAGAAACCTATTCGAGCAAGCATCCAGAACATACGGCGGCGCGTAATCTGTGGGCTGCGGTGCAATTATTACAGCACCAACCCCTGCGAGTCACCACCACCCTACCTGAAGCGCTCGCCCTGGATAATCCCCAAACAGCGGCCTTGCGAGGTACCGCACTATTACACTCAGGAGCTGATTTAGAAGGCTTTGAATGGTTGCAATACGCTGTGGCGGCGGGCGAACCGGAGCAGTTGTACCGTTTGGTATTAACCGATGTCCAAGCCGATGCCCCTTTAATTATCATTGATCTGCGTGATGAAGTACTGCCCACTGATCTGCTTAAACCTCTGTGGTTACTACAGGAAAAATCATTCGGGCAAGCTATTGCCTTGATTGCTGGTCAACTCGAACAACACCCTGAATCACCGCTGTATCTTTATTTACTCGGTCGAGCGTATTCAGAGCAACGTGATTATCGTTATGCCTATACGGCCTTGAGCCGTGCTTTAGAGCGTCAACCGCAGTTGCTGAGTGCTCATCTGGGTATGGCCGGGATTGCTTTAGCTACGGGTGATTTGGATGTGGCGAGTGAACATTATTTTAATGTTCTACGGGTGCGGGATAATCATATTGACGCCTTAAACGGTTTGGTACAAATCGCCCAATACGGTGGACAAACCACATTAGTGCGTGAATGGTTGGAACATGCTTGGCAACGTAACGGCGAGGTTCAAATCGGTAGTTTATTGGTACAAGCGCGGTTAGCCGATGACGCGACGGACAGCGCCTTAGCACTGTCTACGCACTTGTATGAACACTACCCTGAACAGCCACAATCCTTATATTCACATAGCTTAGCGTTATTGGCTAATGAGTCTCCCGCTGCGGCCATCGACACCTTACAGACTTTAACTCATCTGCACCCCGATTCTGTGGAAGCGTGGAAATTATTGGCCAGTGCGCAGATTCAGACTACAGAATTGGAGGGAGCCATCGCGGCTTTAAACCAAGCGGTCAGTTTGGAACCAGAACATCTAGCGGTACGGGTTATTCGCGCTGAGGTGTATCTGCTGATCGAGCAGTTTGAATCAGCCCTAGCAGAAGCTCAAGAAATCCAAAGATTAGCGCCAGAAAAAGCCGTAGGCTATAAACTGGAGGGAGATGCCTACATTCAACAAGGGGATTACGCGGCAGCGGCTGAGGTATACAGCATCGCTTTTGAGTATGAGCCTAACGCCGAAACGGTGCTGTTACTCAACAGTGCCCATTGGTTGAATGGTGATCCTATCCAAGCGATGAGTGTGTTACGCCGTTGGTTAGCCATCGCCCCCGAAGAAACTGCAGTTCGGCTGCAATTAGCCATGCAACTGCAACAGATTGGCGACGCGAACAACGCCCAAGAGGAATACGAACAGGTTTTAGAGTTAGCCCCACAAAATTTAATCGCTTTAAATAATCTGGCGTGGCTGTATTTAGATCATGATCCTCAGCGTAGTGTAGAACTCGCCCAACAGGCTTTAGAACTCGCTCCAGAACGGGGCGAGGTGGCGGACACTTTAGGCTGGGCCTTGGTGAAAAGCGAGCAGTTGGACCGCGCCGTAACCGTGCTGCAACAGGCGGTAGCCACAGCAGGCCATATTCCCCGGATTCGTTACCATTTAGCCGTGGCTCAATATCAGAGCGGTGATGTTGAATCGGCTCGTGGGGTATTGACGACCCTGCTGGATGAACCCTTGCCCGCTAATTTGCGCCAGGACGTTGATCAGCTTTTAGCGCAAGTTGAACGGGCGCATTGAGCTTTATAGTTTTCAAAACTATCTGCACACTGAGTTAATGCTCAATCGCTGCCACAGGTTCACGACGACCGTCTTCGAGCAAGGTCTCTAGGCGGACACTAAACCCCCAGAGCCGATACAGGTGCTTGAGCATTTCTTGGGCGTTTGCCGCTAAGGGTTTGCGGTTATAGCGGGTGTGAACTAGGGTGAGCGAACGGTCACCACGGTGATCAACGGAATAAATTTGGATGTTGGGTTCTTGGCTGCCTAGATTGTATTGATCGGCCAAGGCTTGCCGCAGTCGGCGGTAACCGCGCTCGTCGTGAATGGCACTGATGGCCAATTCGCGTTGTTGATCGTCATCCAGTACCGCAAATAATTTAAATTGGCGCATCACTTTAGGCGATAAATACTGGGCGATGAAACTTTCATCCTTGAAATTGCGCATGGCGAAATCCAGCACTTTCACCCAATCTTGTCCGGCAATATCAGGAAACCAGTAACGATCCTCTTGGTCGGGGTGTTCGCAGATGCGCCGGATATCGCTCATCATGGCGAAGCCCAAGGCGTAGGGGTTAATCCCAGAATAATACGGGCTATCGAAATCAGGTTGGGCGATCACATTGGTATGCGATTGCAAAAACTCGATCATGAATCCGTCAGACAGCAAACCCTCATCGTACATTTGATTGAGCAGGGTGTAATGCCAGAACGTCGCCCAGCCTTCGTTCATGACCTGGGTCTGGCGTTGTGGGTAAAAATACTGGCCGAGCTTGCGCACGATACGAACAACTTCGCGTTGCCACGGCTCTAACAGCGGTGCGTTTTTCTCAATAAAATACAAAATATTTTCTTGCGGTTCCGCCGGAAAGCGCGTCTCTGGAGTCTGATCAGCCGTGTGTCCCTGAACAGGAATCGTCCGCCATAAATCGTTAATTTGGGTTTGTAGATACGCTTCGCGTTCTTGCTGGCGCAGGCGTTCGGCAGTGGCCGATAACGGGGCAGGGCGTTTATAACGATCGACCCCATAATTCATTAGGGCATGGCAAGAATCTAAGAATAATTCAACGGTCTCCTGACCATAGCGTTGTTCACACTCGGTGATGTAATTCTTGGCAAACAGCAAGTAATCGATGATGGCGTCCGCTGAAGTCCAAGTGCGGAATAAATAATTGCCCTTAAAGAAGGAATTATGTCCGTAGCAGGCATGGGCAATCACCAGCGCTTGCATGGTGAGGGTGTTTTCCTCCATCAAATAGGCGATACAGGGATTGGAGTTAATCACTACCTCATACGCCAAGCCCATCTGCCCACGGCGATAGTTTTGTTCGGTTGCGACAAAGCGTTTGCCGTATGACCAATGGTGGTAGCCCAGCGGCATGCCTACGGCAGAATAGGCGTCCATCATCTGCTCAGCGGTGATGATTTCAATCTGATTGGGGTAAATATCCAGCGGGTATTGCGCTGCAATCCGCCCCAGTTCTTGGTTGTAGCGTTCCAGCAGCGGGAACGTCCAGTCTGATGACTCAGAAATCACCAAGCGTTTCATGCGGCTTGCCTCTTGAACAAATCGCGAAATACAGGATAAATATCGGCTGGCCCATCAATCTGGCGCATGGCGAATTGCGGGCATTGCGCTTGAACGTCTTCATAGGCTTCCCACAAGCTTTGATGCCGGTCAGGGGTAATTTCCACATAGGCGAAGTACCGCACCAACGGCATAATCGATTCGGTGAGCCACTGCTGGCACAGCGGCGAGTCAGTGTGCCAGTTATCACCATCCGAGGCTTGAGCGGCATAAATATTCCAACTGGCGGTGGGGTAGCGTTCTCGGGCAATGTCGTACATCATTTCCAAAGCGCTGGAGACCACCGTGTCGCCGGTTTCCCGCGAGTAAAAAAATTCTTGCTCATCCACTTCTTTAGCAATCGTGTGATGACGGATAAACACCACTTCGATGTGCTCGTAATTACGCTCAAGAAATAAATACAGCAAGATAAAAAAGCGCTTAGCCAAATCTTTACGGGCTTGGTTCATCGACCCCGATACATCCATGAGACAAAACATCACCGCTTGCGATGAAGGTTGCTCCTGTTTGGCGCGGTTGTTGTAGCGCAGATCATAGGTGTCGATGAACGGCATCCCGCGCAGCCGAGCCTGTAAGCGCTCAATTTCAGCACTCAATGCTTCTCGCTCGGCAGCATCGGCTTCCGAGTCATCGCTCAGCGCGTGCAGACGCGCTTCCAGCTCGCGGAGTTGGGCACGATAGGGCGCACCCAGCGCTTGCCGCCGTGCCAATGACTGCTTTAGGGAACGCACTACATTGATGTTACTCGGCACACCGTCAGTGCTGTAACCGGCACGCACCCATTTATATTCCGTCAATTTAGCCAGTTCAGTTTTAACCAGATTCGGCAGTTCCAGATCCTCGAAAAACATTTCCAAGAATTCTTCGCGGCTGAGCTGAAAGCTAAACTCATCCTCGCCCTGGCCTTGATTGCTGGCTTGACCTTCACCGCCTCTACCCCCACCACCACGGGGACGCGGCAGACGATCACCCTCGACAAAGTCTTTATTGCCCGGGTGAATAATCTGCCGTTCGCCACCCGATCCGTGATGGAACACCGGCTCGCTCAAATCGCGTGCTGGAATATTGATTTTTTCGCCACTGTGCATATCGCGGATGCTGCGTTCTGACATGGCATCGGACACAGCTCGCTTGATTTGCGCTTTAAAGCGCTTAATGAAGCGCTGGCGATTAACGGCGCTTTTGTTTTTGCCGTCTATACGCCGATCGATAAAGTGGCCCATAAACCTGCTCCTGCGCCCTTTAAGACGCTTTGCGCACCCGCAGATACCATTCCGATAGCAAGCGGACTTGTTTGCGGGTGTAGCCCTTTTCTGTCATACGGTTGACAAAATCCTCATGCTTTTTCTGGTCTTCTGCCGAGGATTTCGCCGTAAACGAGATCACCGGCAACAGTTCTTCCGTGCTGGAAAACATTTTCTTCTCGATCACCGCCCGCAGTTTTTCATAGCTGGTCCAAGCGGGATTCTTGCCTTGGTTGTTGGCACGCGCCCGCAACACAAAATTGACGATCTCGTTGCGAAAATCCTTGGGGTTGGAAATACCCGCCGGTTTTTCGATTTTCTCCAGTTCGTCGTTCAAGGCTGAGCGGTCAAAGAACTCGCCAGTTTCCGGATCACGGTATTCTTGATCCTGAATCCAGAAGTCGGCATACGACACATAACGGTCAAACAGATTTTGTCCGTACTCGGAATAGGATTCCAGATAGGCTTGCTGCAATTCTTTACCGATGAATTCGGCATAGCGTGGGGCTAAATACCCTTTGAGGTAGCCTAGATAACGCTCTTCGGTTTCTGCTGGGAACTGCTCACGTTCAATCTGGCGCTCCAGAACATACAGCAGATGCACTGGGTTGGCGGCCACTTCGGTGTGATCGAAATTAAACACCCGCGACAGGATTTTGAACGCAAAGCGGGTAGAAATACCAGTCATGCCCTCATCAACACCGGCATAATCGCGGTATTCTTGCAGTGACTTGGCGCGGGGATCGGTGTCTTTGAGGTTTTCGCCGTCATACACCCGCATTTTCGAGAAAATACTGGAATTTTCAGGTTCTTTCAGCCGCGTCAGTACCGAAAACTGCGCCAACATTTCCAAGGTGCCGGGCGCACAGGGGGCGTTATCCAGTGAGCTATTACTCAGCAGCTTTTGGTAGATCTGCACTTCTTCAGACACCCGCAAGCAATAGGGCACCTTAACGATGTACACCCGATCAAGAAAGGCTTCGTTATTTTTATTGTTTCTAAAGCTTTGCCACTCGGCCTCATTGGAATGAGCGAGAATCATGCCTTCATAGGGTAGGGCGGATAAGCCCTCAGTGCTGTTGTAATTGCCCTCTTGAGTGGCGGTTAACAGCGGATGCAACACCTTAATCGGGGCTTTAAACATCTCGACAAATTCGAGCAAGCCGCGGTTGGCGCGACACAGCCCCCCAGAATAGCTGTAGGCGTCAGGATCGTTTTGAGCGTAATGCTCAAGCTGGCGGATATCCACCTTACCGACTAAGGAGGAAATATCTTGGTTGTTTTCATCACCTGGCTCGGTTTTGGCTACGGCGATTTGATCCAGCACCGAGGGTTTGAGCTTAACCACTTTGAATTGGGTGATGTCACCATTGTATTCATGCAAGCGCTTAACCGCCCAAGGCGACATAATGGTTTTGAGATGGCGGCGCGGGATGCCGTAGTCCTCTTCCAGTATAGGGCCGTCTTCGTCAGGATCAAACAGACTCAGCGGGGATTCAAACACCGGTGAACCTTGAACCGCATAGAAGGGCAGTTTTTCCATCAAGGCTTTCAGACGTTCTGCCAGCGACGATTTACCGCCGCCTACCGGCCCGAGCAAATATAAAATTTGCTTTTTCTCTTCTAACCCTTGGGCAGAATGTTTGAGATAGGAAACGATATGTTCAATCGATTCCTCCATACCATAGAAATCTTTGAATGCTGGATAGATTTTTAGAATTTTATTAGAAAAAATCCGGCTTAAACGCGGATCATGGCTGGTATCGACCAGCTCGGGTTCGCCGATCGCCATCAACAAGCGTTCAGCGGCATTGGCATAAACATGGGGATCAGTTTTGCACAAATCCAAGTACTCTTGGAGTGTGAGCACCTCTTGTTTACTGACTTCGTAACGTGACTGAAAATGCTTAAAAATACTCATGGACTGGTGACCTCTCTGGCAACACTGCCGGGTGACCTCAACGGATGACTCAAGTTACGTTTGCAATTTACGAGCCATCAGCTTGACAACGCATTAAGCCATCAGGTTCCGAATGCCAGCACCCATAGGAGTGCGAACCCTTAGGCTGTTGCACTTTTTTTGTGCGATTCGTAGCTACATTACGGTGCATCGGTATGTGACAATGGCGGTCGTCGCTCTGTAAACCATTTTATCAATTTGTCAACAGAGTTCGATTTTATCCGTAAATTTCCGCTAGAATAGTACGATTTAGACCGCACCAATGATTAATCATGCCTGATTCGAATTCGCTCACTATCCGTCGAGCGCTGCTCAGCGTTTCCGACAAAACCAATATTGTTGATTTTGCAAGTCAATTACACGATCTTAACGTGCAGTTGCTCTCCACCGGCGGCACCGCCCAGTTATTGCGTGAACGCGGACTGCCGGTTACTGAGATTGCCGACTACACCGGTTTTCCGGAAATCATGGACGGTCGGGTTAAAACCCTGCATCCGCGCATCCATGCCGGTTTACTCGGGCGACGTGGAATTGACGATGCCGTACTGGCAGAACAGGCCATCGAACCCATCGATCTGCTGGTTGTTAATTTGTACCCATTTGAACGCACCGTTGCCCAGCCGGATTGTGATTTTGCTACGGCTGTGGAAACTATTGACATCGGCGGACCGGCCATGTTGCGAGCGGCCGCTAAGAATTATCTCCATGTTGCCGTGGTCACTGACCCCAAACAGTACCTTGAATTAGGCCAAGAATTAACGGCTACGGCTGGCGCTGTCAGTGGCAACACTCGGCTGCAATTAGCGATTGCTGCGTTCAACCGCGTCGCCCAATACGATGCCGCTATCAGTCATTACTTTTCAGCCCTCAGCGCTGAGGGTCAGCGGAGTGAATTTCCCGAGCAGTATAATCTTAATGTCATCAAACAAGCGGATCTTCGGTATGGGGAAAATCCTCATCAACAGGCGGCGTTCTACCGTGACGCCCAACCCGCTGCCGGCACCCTGAGCACTTTTCGACAACGACAGGGTAAAACGCTGTCTTACAATAATATTGCGGATGCGGATGCGGCATGGGAATGCGTGCGCCAGTTCGAGCAGCCCGCGTGTGTGATTGTGAAACACGCCAATCCCTGTGGGGTTGCAGTGGCTACCGATAGCCGCAGCGCTTACCTCCATGCGTTTCGTACTGACCCAACTTCGGCCTTTGGTGGCATTATCGCGTTTAATAGTCCAGTTGACGTGGCAACCGCCAAAACCATCATTGAGCGCCAGTTTGTCGAAGTCATTCTAGCGCCCCGCATCGAACCGGATGCCTTAGTGGTGACGGCCGCTAAGGCCAATATCCGAGTATTGGAAATTCCGGCAGGGCAGGGGAGAAATACTCATGATTTTAAACGTATTGGTGGTGGACTACTGATCCAGACCCAAGACACCGCTACGCTCAATCGGGATGCGCTGCGCATCGTCAGTCAACGCCCCCCTGAACCCCAAGAGCTGGAGGATTTACTGTTTGCATGGCGGGTGGTTAAACAAGTTAAATCCAATGCCATTGTGTACGCACGCAACGGCATGACCCTCGGCATCGGTGCAGGGCAAATGAGCCGGGTGATCTCGGCGCGGATTGCGGGTCTTAAGGCTCAAGAAGAAGGCTTGGACATTGCAGGAGCCGTGATGGCTTCCGATGCCTTTTTCCCGTTTCGGGACGGTATCGATATCGCAGCGGCGGCTGGAGTGCGTGCTGTGATCCAACCGGGAGGTTCAATCCGTGATGCTGAAGTCATCGCCGCTGCTGATGAACAGGGGTTGGCTATGGTGTTCACGGGCATCAGGCATTTTCGTCACTAGCATGTAAACGTGGGTCTCGATGGTCACGGTTGGGCGTTGCATTGTTATTATTCTGTGGTTAAGCCTCACAGCCGCTAGTGCGGCTTGGGCTCAAACCGGAGCTTTGCCCCTAATCCAGGAAACATTACGCCAGACCACGGTAGATCCAACGGCCACCTTGAGTTTGCCCGAACCAACCGCTTTACAGGCCGGCTGGTGGCAGTATTTTCAGCACAGTGAAGAGTCGGTTGTAAACACCCGGATTGCGGCCACCTTAGAACGACTCGATGCGTTAGTTGATACTCTACCCGAAGCCTCGCGTGAGGCGGGGCGTGCTTCGGTTGAGTTGGTGCGGGCGAATTTACTGACACTACCACAAATTCGTGCGCAAACCGCCCCACAACCGCCTGCCCCACCCCCGTATGCGCGTGACTACACCATCACGCAAATGCTGGAATTGAGCGAACAACTGCGGCAAGTACGTGCGAATCGCGATGCATTAGCCCCGGAGATTGCTGCGGCTGAAAATGCTATCAGTGCAGTAGGACGCCGTCTGGATAACTTAATGGCGGGTTATTTAGCACTGCGCTCCAGCAACCCAGAACGGGCTTTGCAGGGATTAGAAATCATGGCGGAGCGCACGTCCTTGATGCTCACCGAAGAGCGCTTACGCATTGAGCGGGCCGAACTCCGAGTATTACAAGTGCGTGCCAGTCAACTGGCCGATGAATTCGAAGTGGCGCGTAATCGCTTATCCGCCACTTGGGGTGATTTATTACAGATCGATCTGGATATTGCTGATATCCAAGCCGAGTTGGAAGCCGCTCAAGGACGCCTAGTACGCGAACAGTCCACCGCCACACAAATCGTTGGTAGCTCACCGGCTGATCGAGCCACCGGACAATACCGCCAGCAACGAGTCATCAAGGCAGCGATTGATGAGGCTGAGATTCGCCTGCGTTTGCACCGCTTGCACATGCAACGTCACTTGACACAACTGCTACTGGATCAAGCCGTTGAAACCTTAGCTTTGCGGAACCAACTGGAACGTTGGTTAGCGGAACATAACGATCTCGACCATCAAATGCAAATCTGGCGCAATAATAGCGAACGTGAACGCAGCCGCGCCGGATTGGCCATTGCCTCATCCGATGAAATCGGTACACCGGATTATAGTCGATTGATTGTGCTCAACCAAGACCGGTTCCGCCTAGCGCAAAATAGCCTAGTCGCCCTAGAACGGTTACAGAGCCTAGTTCAGCAAAATCGGCGTCTTTTAGAACAAATTGATGTCGAACTCTTACAGTTAGAAGGTTGGTTGCGAAGCTGGTTGGCGTGGTCCAAATTACGTGCCCAAGATGTCGTCCAAGGTGCCAGTGGCTGGATTCATACCAGTTTGTTCCGTATTGCCGACACGCCAGTAACCGCTATGGGCTTGCTGCGCGTTTTGTTAATCATCACCGTAGCGTGGCTGTTTTCTTATCTCTTACGCCGCGCACTCACCCGACTGAGTGAACGCAGTGATAGCCGTAATTTACCCGCGTTTTATACCGTTGGGCGCTTATCCCATTATGTGCTGATCATTGCCGGGGTGTTAATGGGCCTGTCCTCTGTGGGCATGGATTTTACCAACTTTGCCCTGATTGCTGGTGCATTAGCGCTCGGTATCGGCTTTGGTTTGCAGGCCATAGTCAATAATTTCATATCCGGTTTGATTTTATTGTTTGAACGCAGTTTAAAAGTCGGTGATTTCGTCGAACTGGGTTCCAATATTGCGGGCGAGGTGGTCTCGGGTGAAGTGAAGGCCATTAATGTACGCAGCACTCATATCAAAACGAATGAAAATATTGATATTGTCGTACCCAACTCGGCCTTTATGACCAACAATGTCGTCAACTGGACCTTGCAAGAACCGTATCGGCGGGTGCATTACCCGTTCCGAGTTGCGTTTGGTGTAAGCAAGGAGTTGGTGCGTAAAGCAGGACTCGAAGCCGCCGAGAAAGTCCCGCATACGCTAAGCGGCTTACCCGGCAAAAACCCTCAAGTCTGGCTAGTGGGTTATGGAGAAAACGGTTATATTTTCGAGCTGGTGGTGTGGTTGACGCCGAGCGCGGTTAAGCGCCCCCAAGCGGTGCAAGCCGCTTTTTACTGGGAGCTGGAAACGGCATTACAGAAGTATCAAATCGAAGTGCCAGTGCCACAACGCGATTTGCGGCTGCGCGAGTGGCCATCAGGCTGGTCGGTCACAACCCCTACCGAAACCAGCCTGCCACCACGCTCAGTATAATCTTAGATGGCGTCCGAGCCGGTTTCTCCGGTACGGATGCGAATGACTTGTTCCAAATCACAGACAAATATTTTGCCATCACCAATTTTGCCCGTACCGGCCGCTTTGGTGATGGTTTCCAGCACTTGATCCACGATACTGTCGTCAACGGCGATTTCCAGCTTAACCTTGGGCAAGAAATCCACGATGTACTCAGCACCACGGTACAGTTCCGTATGCCCTTTTTGTCGGCCAAAACCTTTCACCTCGGTGACGGTCATTCCTTGCACACCGATATCAGATAGCGCTTCCCTGACATCATCCAATTTGAACGGTTTGATGATTGCGTTTACCAGTTTCATGGCTTAAACCTCTAGCAAGACGGGCTGACAACTATAACCGAACAGCGACGGCAGCCGCTAGGGACTGCCGTCGTGTCGCATTAGGGTAACGGCTGATTACGACGCCTTACCTGCGGTAAAGTCAGGATAGGCTTCTAAGCCACATTCATGGACATCCAAACCGTCGTATTCTTCTTCGGCACTCACCCGAATACCGATAATACCCTTGATTAATCCCCAGATCAGGAAACTGGAGAAGAACACAAAGCCAAAGATCACACCGATACCGGTTAACTGAGCCTGCCACGTTGCATCGGGGTTGCTGAGCAATACGGCCAACAAGCCCCAAATACCGACGACACCGTGTACTGAAATCGCTCCGACCGGATCATCAATGCGCAGTTTGTCAAATGTGACAATGGACAATACCACAATCAGGCCACCGACGGCACCAATCATGGCGGCCAAACCAGGGGTTGGAGTCAGCGGTTCAGCCGTGATGGCGACCAAACCGGCCAAAGCGCCGTTCAATGCCATCGTAAGATCGGCCTTGCCAAATAAAATGCGCGCCACCACTAAGGCGGTCACCAGACCGGCAGCGGCCGACATATTGGTATTGACAAAGACCATGGCGACATTATTGGCCGATTCGACATCGGAGAGCTTGAGTTCTGATCCGCCATTAAAGCCGAACCAGCCCAGCCACAGAATCAAGGTGCCTAGAGCGGCTAAGGGCATATTGGCACCGGGAATGGGATTGATCTGACCTTTCGGGCCGTATTTACCTTTGCGCGGACCAAGCAGCAAGACACCCGCTAACGCGGCTGATGCACCCGCCATGTGGACGATACCCGAGCCAGCAAAATCAAGATAGCCTAACTCGTCCAGAAAGCCTTCGCCCCAGGTCCAATAGCCTTGCAGCGGATAAATTACTCCAGTAAATATAACGGCAAACAACAAAAATGACCAAAGTTTCATGCGCTCGGCAACCGCACCGGACACAATCGACATTGCCGTCGCTACAAAGACCACTTGGAAGAAGAAGTCGGAAAGATTGGAGTAATAGGGCGCATCGTCACCACCAGCCACGACCTCGGCGACGGTATTATCCCCGCCTAACAGCAGCGACACATAGGGGAAAAAGCTATTAAATGCGCCTTCTGGATACATGATATTATAACCAATAATCATGTACATTAAGCACGCTATGGAATAAAGGGCAACGTTTTTAGTCAGAATTTCAGCGGTATTTTTAGCTCGCACCAGACCCGATTCGAGCATGGTAAAGCCGGCCGCCATCCACATCACCAGCGCCCCCGACATCAGAAAGTAAAAGGTGTCTAGGGCATAACTCAGTTCTCTAATTTCGTCCACAGTTGAACCTCACTTGTTATGACGGATTGTTAATATCGATGGGTTTGAAACTCTCATAGGGCATCGGGGCCGGACTCACCCGTTCTAATGCGCACCACTTGTTCTAGACTGCTGACGAACACCTTGCCATCACCAATCTTGCCGGTATTCGCCGCTTGAGTGATGGCTTCTATGGCACGATCGGCATACTCTGGCTTGACCGCGACCTCCAGTTTTATTTTTGGTAAAAAATCTACAACGTACTCCGCACCTCGATATAATTCGGTATGGCCTTTTTGACGGCCAAAACCCTTGACCTCGGTAACGGTGACGCCCTGGACACCAATCTCAGATAAGGCTTCACGCACGTCGTCAAGTTTGAAAGGCTTGATAATTGCGGTAATCATCTTCACGATGCGTGTCTCCTCTGAGTACTGACGCCGCGGTCGTCATAGTAGTGATAGTGCATAGCCAACTCCTGATGAATACGTAAACAATGATTCGGTAGGGTCGGAATTGCACAGGCTATGCCATTTACAGTAAAATTTTGATTTTTAAAAATATGCACACTGTATCTAGGTGTGCGGCTGTCAGCACTATGCGCTGTGTTAAAGCATTGAGGGTAGGTGTTTGCATTATTTTGGTGCAAACTTGGTTCTTTACCGAGATCGCTTTATGCTGGTTGTTCGGTAAATCACGATTTTTAGCGAGGCATATCCATGATTGATCCCAAACAGTTTGACCAACAATTTGATGACATGGCCAAACGCCTGACGGAAGCCTTACCGCCAGGCATGCGTCAAGTTCAATCTGATGTTGAGAAAAATATTCGTGCCGGATTACATTCTTTATTCTCGCGCATGGATCTCGTCACGCGGGAAGAATTTGAAGTTCAACAAGCGGTATTGGAGCGCACCCGCAGCCGCCTCGAAGCCCTAGAACGCCAGGTGGCTTTGCTAGAACAGCAGCTTGCAACCGGTAACGACTCCTCGGCACAATGAGCCAACCGTTCGACCTCACTCCCGAATCGGTCCCCCGCCTGACCGTCAAGGAACGCGCTTGGGAATACGCGCGACTCATGCGCTGGGATCGACCCATCGGCGCTTTGTTGCTGCTCTGGCCGACATTATGGGCACTGTGGCTGGCGGGCAATGGCCAGCCGCAGCAGTCCATTGTGGTGATTTTCCTCCTCGGTGTGTGGGTGATGCGCTCGGCGGGTTGTGTGATTAACGATTTAGCCGATCGGCGCTTTGACCCCTTTGTCGAACGCACCCGTGACCGCCCGCTGGCCAGCGGGCGAGTGAGTGTGCGCGAAGCGTTGCTGTTAACCGGCGTATTACTCCTGATCGCTTTAGGACTGGCGCTATTACTTAACCGCCTAACAGTAATGTTGGCTGTGGTAGGAGCAGTATTGGCGGTGATTTATCCGTTTATGAAACGCTTCCACCATTTACCCCAGGCGAATCTCGGACTGGCGTTCAGTTGGAGCATCCCGATGGCCTATGCCGCCTTGACCGACAGCGTGCCGGCCAGTGCTTGGTTATTATTCATCGCCAATATGCTGTGGGTACTGGTTTACGATACCGAATATGCGATGGCGGATCGCGACGATGACCTCAAAATTGGCCTTAAATCGTCAGCGATTTTGTTTGGTCAATATGATCGCATTCTGATCGGCAGCCTCCAAACCCTGACCGTACTGCTGCTGGCCGCCGTAGGCTGGGTCAACAGTCTCGGAAGTCTGTATTATCTGGGGTTATGCGGAGCAGTAGGATTATTCGTGTATCATCAGGTGTTGATCCGTCACCGTGATCGCCGTCAGTGTTTCCAAGCGTTTCTGAACAATAATGCGGTGGGGCTGTGCATATTTTGTGGCCTATTGCTAGCCCTATTGCCCCAATATTGAGTACACTGAGCCATTCTGGAATTGCGATAACGGCTTATCCATGTCAGCACGTAAAGTCACGATTGAACGCGCCACGCTGGAAACTCAAATCCGAGTCCGTTTAGATTTGGACGGTACGGGTGAGGCCAAGTTGAGCAGTGGAATTGGATTTTTTGATCACATGCTGGAGCAAATCGCCCGCCACGGGCTGATTGACTTAAGCATTGAGGCCACAGGCGATAGGCACATCGACGACCATCACACCGTTGAGGATATTGGCATTACCCTTGGCCAAGCCCTGGCGCAGGCCGTGGGTGATAAACAGGGCATTCAGCGCTACGGATACGCCTATGTCCCCTTGGATGAGGCGCTGTCTCGGGTGGTGATCGATTTTTCTGGGCGCCCCGGTCTTGAATACCAAGTTCACTTCCCGCGCGAACGTATCGGTCAGTTTGATGTGGATTTAATCCAAGAATTCTTTCAAGGCGTGGTCAACCATGCGGGGGTGACCTTGCATATCGATACTCTGCGCGGACGTAATGCGCATCATATCGCCGAAACGCTGTTTAAAGCTTACGGACGGGCGCTGCGCATGGCTGTGGAGCCTGACCCACGGCGGGCTAACCGCATTCCATCGACTAAAGGCGTACTCTGAGAGCACTGATGGCGACTATTGCTGTGATTGACTATGGGATGGGTAATCTGCATTCCGTTGCCCGCGCCTTAAATCATGTGGCCCCGCGGGCACAAGTGACGGTGACTCAAGATCCTCAGGTAATCCTCGGCGCTGATCGGGTGGTGTTCCCCGGTCAAGGGGCGATGCGTGACTGCATGAGTGAGTTGCAACGCCATGATTTAATTGACGTGATCAGCACAGCCGCCCGTACTCGGCCTTTTCTCGGTCTGTGTTTAGGGCCACAAGCCCTGCTGACCCACAGCGAAGAAAATGGCGGGGTCGCTGGGCTGAATATTTTGCCAGGGCGCAGTCTATGGTTTGGCCATCACTTGCGCTCCGCTGCCTTAGCGAACCAGCATCTGAAAATCCCCCATATGGGCTGGAACCGTGTCCACCAAACTCGTCCGCATCCGCTGTGGACCTCCATTGCCCAAGATAGCCGGTTTTACTTTGTTCACAGTTATTATTTGCTGCCGGATGAGCCGACCTTAACCGCCGGTTTAACCGATTATGGCTTCGAGTTTACTTCTGTTATGGCTAAAGATAATGTGTTTGCCGTGCAATTCCACCCCGAGAAAAGCGCCGCAGCGGGATTACAACTGCTTGCTAATTTTAGCTGCTGGCACCCCTGATTCACTGATCCCATTGCCTTGAGTGGAGAATCTGAGATGCTCCTGATTCCAGCCATCGACCTTAAAGACGGCCAGTGTGTACGTTTACGCCAAGGTCGCATGGACGATGTTACTGTGTTTTCTGATGATCCTGTTGCTGTAGCCGATCGTTGGGTCGCCGCAGGTGCCCAACGACTGCATTTGGTTGATTTAGATGGTGCGGCCAGTGGCCAACCCGTCAATACCGAGAGCATTCGCCGTATTGTGGCTCAACATCCCGATCTGCCTATCCAAATTGGCGGAGGGATTCGTACAACGGAAGACGCGGAAGTTTACATGGAACTCGGTGTTCGCTATTTAATTATCGGCACCCGTGCGGTGCGTGAGCCTTATTTTGTCAAAGATTTATGTTTGGAATTTCCTGGACATATCTTCGTCGGTCTGGACGCAAAAGATGGCCGAGTGGCGGTAAATGGTTGGTCTAAGCTCTCGCGCCACGATGTGATCGATATCGCCAAGGTCTTTGAACGCGATGGGGTTGAGGCCATTATTTACACCGATATCAGTCGCGATGGCATGATGGCCGGAGTCAGCTTAGACTCTACAGTGCGCCTGGCTCAAGCGATTAATATCCCGGTCATCGCCTCTGGGGGGGTGACTAATTTGGACGATATTCGCGCCTTATGTGCGGTAGAAGACGAAGGGATCAGTGGGGTGATTATCGGTCGGGCGTTGTATGAGGGTACGCTGGACCTGGCCGCAGCCCAACGCTTGGTGGATGGGTCTTAGTATGGCGCTGGCTAAACGCATCATCCCCTGTTTGGATGTGGATCACGGTCGGGTGGTCAAAGGGGTGAACTTTGTCGATATTCGTGATGCCGGTGATCCGGTTGAAGTCGCCCGCCGTTATAACGAACAAGGGGCCGACGAACTGACATTTCTCGACATCACCGCCAGCTCGGATGACCGCGACACCATGGTGCATGTGGTGGAACAGGTTGCCGGTGAAGTCTTTATCCCCCTGACCGTTGGCGGCGGAGTACGTCGCTTAGACGATATTCGCACACTGCTGAATGCTGGTGCGGACAAAGTATCGATTAATACGGCGGCGATTCACAATCCCGATTTCGTCAAAGCCGCTGCCGACCGCTTCGGTAATCAGTGCATTGTGGTGGCGATTGATGCGAAATCCGTCGCCCCCAACCGTTGGGAGATTTTCACCCACGGTGGGCGTCGTCCTACCGGGATTGATGCTTTAGCTTGGGCAGAGCAAATGACCGCTTTTGGTGCCGGTGAAATTTTGCTCACTAGCATGGATCGCGACGGCACCCGCAATGGATTTGATTTGGCGCTGACTCGCACCATCAGTGAAGCGGTCAGTGTTCCAGTGATTGCCTCCGGTGGCGTGGGCGAACTTGACCATCTCGCCGCAGGTATTCTACACGGCAAGGCCGATGCGGTACTGGCCGCCAGTATTTTCCATTTTGGTGAATACACCATTGCCCAAGCGAAACAGTGTCTCGCCGATCATGGCATTGAGGTGCGCTGGTGAGTTCACACTGGTTAGAGCGCATTCGCTGGAATGAGGCCGGTCTGTTACCCGTGATTGCTCAAGACGCGGACAGCGGGCGGGTGCTGATGTTGGCGTGGATGAACCGTGAGGCGTTGACGGCGACCGTCACTCGGGGCGAAGCGGTGTATTGGTCACGCTCGCGCCAGCAACTGTGGCATAAGGGCGAAACGTCCGGCCATGTGCAGAAGATCAAATCCATCCGCTTGGATTGTGACCATGATGCCTTATTGCTTGAAGTCGAACAGGTGCAGGGTATCGCTTGTCACACGGGTAGGCAAAGTTGTTTTTTTCAGCGCCTCGACGATCACACTTGGCAAACCGTTGACCCGGTATTACGTAACCCCGACGAGATGTACGGCTTATGAGTGACATTCTGCACCATCTGGCTCAGACTCTAGAACAACGCAAGCAGGCTAATGCCGACAGTTCTTATGTCGCTAAACTGTATGCCGCTGGACTCGACGCGATTCTTAAAAAAGTCGGCGAAGAGGCAACAGAAACCGTTATTGCGGCTAAAAATGGTGAACCACGGCAATTAATTCACGAAACGGCGGATCTGTGGTTTCACACCTTGATTCTGTTGGCTCACCAAGGGCTACGCCCAGAACAGGTATTGGCCGAATTAGAGCGGCGTTTTGGTCAATCGGGTCTGGCGGAGAAAGCCGCCCGCACATCGCGTTCACCTTCGGCCTGATAGGCTCGGGGCAATGCACATTCATTATCGAGGAATAATCCACTATGGGTATTAGTATTTGGCAATTATTGATTGTACTGGCCATCGTGCTGGTGATATTTGGCGCTAAGCGATTGCGTGGCTTGGGTACGGATCTCGGTGCCTCTGTTAAGGGCTTTCGCGATGCCATGAAAGAGGGTGAAAACGACAAATCAGACCAACCCATTACGGGAACCGCTGAGCGTAACACCACTGAACCGGCCATCGAAGTCGATAAAGAACGGGTGATTGATGCCGAAGTCGTTAAGGATAAAGACAAGACCTAAGCTCGGCGAGAGACTATGCCATGTTTGATATGGGTCTATGGGAAATTTTACTGATTGGCGTGATTGCGCTGATTGTGGTAGGGCCTGAGCGCCTCCCACGCTTAGCGCGCACAGCCGGATTGTGGCTGGGCAAAGCCCGCAGTATGGTCGCCACCGTCCGTTACGAAGTCGAACGTGAACTCAAAGTCGATGAGTTAAAGCGCGAGATCAAACAACAAACCGATAGTGAAGCGTTTCGTGACCTGAGTGAGCAAGTCAAATCGGTTCACTCGGATTTGCACTCTGCTGGTAAAGCTTTGCACTCTGACATCGATGGTGCACCAGAGCCGACGGATACGCAAACGCCTAAAGCCGATGCTGACCCACCGTCGCAACCCGATTCCCCCTCTAAACCTCATTCAGGATAGCTTACCGTGACCCGTTCAGCGGAAGACGATCAAGAGCAACCGTTCATCAGCCACTTGATGGAACTGCGCGACCGGCTATTGCGCATGGTACTGGGGATATTGCTGGTATTTGCAGTGTTGGTGCCGTTTGCCAACCCCTTATACCAGGCGATCTCACAACCGTTACGCGATCAACTGCTCGATGGCCATCAGATGATTGCCACCGGAACCGTCACCCCGTTTTTAGTACCCATCAAACTCACACTGGCATTGGCTTTTTTTATCGCCTTGCCGTGGGTGCTGTATCAACTGTGGGCGTTTGTCGCTCCAGGCTTGTATCGGCATGAGAAAAAAATGGTCATGCCACTGGTGGTTTCCAGTACGCTGCTGTTTTATACGGGTATGGCGTTTGCCTATTTTGTCGTGCTGCCCCTGTTTTCTGCCTTTATGGCCGGTACCACGCCGGATGGGGTCAACTGGATGCCGGATATTCACCTGTATCTGAGTTTCCTGCTCACGCTGTTTTTCGCATTTGGTATTGCCTTCGAAGTGCCGGTAGCCACGGTACTGCTGTGCCTGGTTGGCGTGACTACGCCCGACGCCTTGGCTAAGAAACGTCCGTATATTTTCGTGGGGGCTTTTGTGTTTGGGATGCTGCTCACGCCACCGGATGTCATTTCCCAAACGCTGCTCGCAATACCCATGTGGTTATTGTTTGAGGTGGGGCTGGTTCTGTCACGCATTTTACTACGGCGTAAAGCGCGGCAGGCCGCCGCTAACGAATCAGTGCCACCCATTGACAAAGATTCCCCCTGATGCGGCCGGCTCCGTATCAATCAACCTAATTGTGAAACCAGCCATGTTTCACGTGAAACATTCAAGCCCAACGGAGGGTAATGGTGTACGACCCCAAAACATTTCAGGGCATGATTCTAGCCCTGCAGGATTACTGGTCTGAGCAAGGCTGTGTCCTAGTCCAACCCTATGATATGGAGGTGGGTGCGGGTACATTCCACCCGGCTACCTTTTTACGGGCTATCGGCCCTGAGCCGTGGAGTTCGGCCTATGTACAGCCTTCACGCCGTCCTACCGATGGCCGCTACGGCGAAAACCCCAACCGCTTACAGCATTATTATCAATATCAAGTGGTGATTAAGCCGTCACCGATTAATTTACAAGAACTGTATCTAGCCTCACTGTACCGTCTTGGCATCGACCCGCTGATTCATGATATCCGCTTTGTCGAGGATAACTGGGAATCACCGACTTTGGGCGCTTGGGGATTGGGCTGGGAAGTATGGCTTAACGGTATGGAGATCACGCAGTTTACCTATTTCCAACAAGCCGGGGGATTGGATTGTCGGCCAGTGATGGGTGAATTAACCTATGGTTTGGAGCGCATCGCCATGTACTTACAGGGCGTGGAAAGCGTGTTTGATTTGGTATGGACGGACGGCCCGCTAGGCCGAGTCACTTATGGCGATGTGTATCATCAAAATGAAGTCGAGCAATCACGCTACAATTTTGAATTAGCCGACACCCAAAGTTTATTTGACTGGTTTGATACCTGTGAGCGCGAAGGTGAACAACTCATTGAGCAGGGTTTACCGTTACCCGCCTACGAAATGACCTTGAAAGCCTCACACACCTTTAATTTACTCGATGCCCGCAAAGCGATTTCAGTCACTGAACGCCAACGCTATCTGCTACGGGTGCGTACCATGGCCCGCGCCGTCGCCCATAGTTACTACGCCAGTCGTGAACAACTCGGTTTTCCCATGTGTGCCAACCCGCAGGTGAATCCTGATGGCCGCTAACCCTTCCCAGACCCGTGACCTATTGTTTGAGATGGGCACTGAAGAACTTCCACCCAATCTGGTATTCAGCCTAGCACACGCCTTACAACAGGCTATCGTGCAAGGTTTGGACAAAGCTCAGCTTGCGCATGGCGAGGCGCAGTGTTTCGCCACCCCTCGGCGTCTGGCGGTGTGGGTGGCTGACGTAGCGACTCAGCAACCGGATCAACAGCAGGAACGCCGCGGACCTGCACTGCGAGCGGCCTTCGATGCTCAAGGCCAGCCCACTAAAGCGGCTCAGGGGTTCGCCCAATCCTGCGGAGTCAGTGTTACGCAACTGGAACGGATGGAAACCGATAAAGGCATCTGGTTAGTGCATCGGCAACAGCAGCATGGCCAAGCGGCTGAGCGGTTGATTCCTGAACTCATCACTCACGCGGTTGATGCCTTGCCCATCCCCAAACGCATGCGTTGGGGGGCAGGGGATGCCGCCTTTTCACGTCCGGTGCGTTGGCTGCTGTTATTGTTTGGCGAGCAGGTGATCCCGTTGCGGCTGTTTGCACTCGATGCAGGTTCTATCAGTTATGGCCATCGTTTTCATCACCCTGATCCACTGACCATAAGCACTGCCCGCACTTATGCCGAACAGTTACATCAGCCCGGCCAAGTGATTGCCGATTTTGCCGAACGCCGAGCGCGTATTCATCAGCAAGTCACAGAGATTGCCGCTGCTGCGGGAGGTAAAGCCGTGGTGACTGACGCCTTGCTGGATGAAGTGACCGCCTTAACCGAATGGCCGGTAGCGATTCTGGGGCATTTTGAGGAGCGGTTTCTGCAAGTCCCCGCTGAGGCGTTAATCACTACCATGCAATACCACCAGCGCTATTTTCCCGTGGTGGACGCCTCCGGTCAGCTCATGCCGTGTTTTATTGCCATCAGTAATCTCATCAGCCAAGACCCGGAGCAGGTGCGTATCGGCAATGAACGGGTGATTCGACCGCGGTTTAGCGATGCTGAATTTTTCTGGAATCAAGATCGAGCGCGTCCCCTAGCGGTACGGACGGAACGTTTAGCCACGGTGATCTTCCAGCAGCAATTGGGGACCTTGCGTGATAAATCACTGCGGGTGCAAACCTTAGCTGTGGACATTGCGCAGCAGTTGAACGCCTCAGTTGAATTCGCCCAACGAGCGGCTGAGCTGGCTAAATGTGATTTGCTGACCGATATGGTGCAGGAATTTCCTGAGCTACAGGGGGTGATGGGCAGTCATTATGCCCGCCACGATGGCGAGCCGGACGAAGTGGCTCAAGCCCTAGAGGAACAGTACCGTCCGGCCTTTGCCGGCGATACCTTACCGCACACACCAACGGGGCAAATTTTAGCCATCGCCGAACGCTTAGATACTCTGGTGGGGATTTTTGCCATTGGCCAAGCGCCCACGGGGAACCGCGATCCTTTTGCGCTGCGACGTGCGGCATTAGGTGTCAATCGTATTTTCATCGAATGCCGTTTACCGTTAGATTGTGAAGCGTTACTGCAGAAAGCAGCACAGGCGTACACGTCAGACGTTGATGCCGAGTCAGTCATCTCCGAGGTGTTTGACTTCATTTTTGAGCGTCTGCGTGCTTATTATCAGGAACGTGAGGTCAGTGGTGATTTATTTGCCGCAGTATTAGCCAATCGCCCGACTCAACCCTTAGATTTTGACCGGCGCTTGCAGGCCGTCAGTGCCTTTAGGGAATTACCCGAAGCGGCTGACCTGATTGCGGCGAATAAACGGATTCGCAATATTCTGCGTAAAGTGCCAGGCCCGTTACCGGCTGAACCCGATGCGGCCATGCTCTACGAACCGGTAGAACAAACCCTATTGACTCGGATGACTCAGATTACCCCCAGCGTCTCTGCACAGTTAGCACAAGCCGACTATGCCGCTGCGTTAAGTCAACTGGCTACACTGCGTGATCCCGTCGATCAGTTTTTTGAGCACGTCATGGTGATGGCCGATGACATCGCGGTACGCAATAATCGCCTGGCACTGTTAGCGCAACTGGATGCGCTATTCAATCAGGTGGCCGATTTGTCACGCTTGCGTTGAGTAGTGTGCTGTGAAACTGGCCGTATTAGGTCGTGATGGCGTCATCAACCATGCCGCACCGGAGATTATCCGACGACCGGAAGATTGGCACCCTTATCCTGGTAGTCTCGAAGCCATTGCCCGCTTAAACCGAGCGGATTACTTGGTGGTAGTGGCGACCAATCAGCCGGGTATCGCTCAAGGGTTGATTGATATGGACAGCCTCAATCGTATTCATGAACGGATGCAGCAACAACTGCGCCGCTGTGGTGGCTCCTTGGATGCGATCTTTTTTTGCCCTGCAGACGATGATACCCATCCTGATCGTAAACCTAACCCCGGTTTACTACTGGCCATTGCTCAACGTTTCGGTGTGGCTTTGGAGAATGTTCCCGTCATCGGCGACTGCCTTAAAGATATTCGCGCCGCTCAAGCGGTGCATGCTCAACCCTTACTGGTATTAACCGGCGAAGGCGAGCTGACGGCGGCACGGCTACCTGAACGCTGCATACCCGTGTTCACCGATTTAGCAGCGGCTGTGGATTATTGTCTTAAAACCGAGGGGCAGGATTAATGTCAACGCGGCAACACATCAATTTAGTGATAAGAGCCTTAGTCTTTTATAGCGGGATGCTGGTCTCTGGTATCCTCATTGGCGCAGTCATCCTAGTGTTTGGATTATGGCGCCCAACATGGAGCTATGCCCTGTCACAAATGTGGTGCCGTTGGCAAATTGAGTGGCTACGCTGCATCTGTGGTGTGGATTACCAAGTCAGTGGTTGGGATAATGTCCCAGATGAACCGGTTGTGATCTTAGCCAAACACCAATCAGCTTGGGAGACGCTGTTTTTACACTCACGTTTACCCCCTGTGGCGTGGGTGCTTAAACGCGAATTATTGTGGATTCCTCTGTTCGGTTGGGCAATGACAATGATCGGCCCTATCGCCATCAACCGCAAAGCAGCCAGCTCGGCAATCAGTAAAATTATTGAACAAGGTCAGCAGGCGTTAGCGCAAGGTCGCAGCGTCGTAGTATTCCCAGAAGGCACCCGCTCAGCACCCGGTCAGCGCGGGCGCTATAAATTAGGTGGGGCTCGTTTAGCGGCACGCAGTGGTTATCCCGTGGTGCCGATTGCCCATAATGCGGGTGAATTCTGGCGACGCCAGGGCTTTATCAAAACACCAGGCACGGTTCACGTCGTGGTCGGCCCATTGATTCCGACCCAAGGACTGAGCGCCCAACAAATTAACCAACAGGCTGAGGAGTGGATCGAGCAAACCATGCTAACACTGCCAGCCGCTCGCTCTGATGAATTATAGGTACGATAGCTTTATCGGGCAGTGAATGTTTCACGTGAAACATCTGGTTTCACGTGAAACCACTATGGATCAAATAAGGGCTGTTGTTGATGTTCAGGGCGCTGGGGTTCGGGCAAACCTAAAACCCGATAAGCGTATTGTGTCGCCAGTCGCCCGCGTGGGGTACGCATCAAATAGCCCTGTTGTAATAAATACGGCTCTAAAACATCTTCAATCGTACCGCGTTCTTCACCCAGTGCTGCCCCTAGGGTATCCAAACCCACCGGCCCACCGGCAAACTTATCAATAATCAAACGCAGCAAGCGGCGATCTAACTCATCAAAACCACACTCATCGACTTTCAACATACGCAGCGCTTGCTGTGCTACCTCGCGGGTAATCTGGTTATCCGCCCGCACTTGAGCATAATCCCGCACCCGGCGCAGCAGACGATTAGCAATCCGTGGTGTACCGCGTGAACGTCGCCCGATTTCCGCCGCACCGAGTGGTTCCGCCGCCACATTTAAAATGGCCGCTGACCGTTGGACAATGGAGGTCAGTTCAGCCTCGGTATAAAACTCCAAGCGCTGGACAATACCGAAACGATCACGCAGTGGCGAGGTTAATAACCCCGCACGAGTCGTCGCACCGACCAAAGTAAATGGGGGAAGATCCAGTTTAATCGACCGCGCAGAGGGGCCTTCACCAATCATAATATCGAGCTGATAATCCTCCATGGCAGGATATAACACCTCTTCGACCACGGGGCTGAGACGATGGATTTCATCGATAAACAGTACATCATGCGGTTCAAGATTCGTCAGCAAAGCAGCCAAATCACCCGGGCGTTCCAATACTGGCCCCGAGGTTTGACGCAAACTCGCGCCTAGTTCAGCCGCGATAATATGAGCCAGCGTGGTTTTGCCCAAGCCTGGCGGACCGAACAATAACACATGATCCAAAGCCTCTTGGCGTGCCACGGCGGCATGAATAAAAATCTCTAACTGCTCGCGCAGCACGGCCTGGCCCACATAATCAGCCAGGCGCTTGGGGCGAATGGCTCGATCCAGTGAAACATCATCACTGGCGGCTTCTGCTGAAATCAAGCGTTCCGAAGGGGTCATCGTTTCACCGTGGCTTGTAGGGCTTGGCGGATAATTTGATCGCTGCTGAGATCGGTACTCTCGATGGCTTTCACCATGCGGGCCGCATCCACCGGTTTATAGCCTAAAGTGACTAAGGCACTGATGGCATCTTCAATGGGATCGGGACGCGGGGCCAGCCCAGATTCCGAGCGCGGTGCTCCACTGCTGACGCCCGCCTCGGGCGCTTGCAGGCGATCACGCATTTCCACCACTAAACGCTCTGCTGTGCGTTTACCAATACCAGGCAAACGCATCAATGTGGCCGTATCACCTTCTTGGATGCACCGCGCAAAGGTTTGGGCATTCATGCCGGATAAAATCAGCAATGCGAGTTTCGCGCCCACGCCGGTTACCCGAATTAGACTGCGAAACAAGCTGCGTTCTTCTAAATCCGTAAAACCGTAAAGCAGATGCGCATCATCGCGCACAGCCAAATGGGTGTAGAGGGTGGCCTCTTCACCCACATTAGGCAGTTCGCCGAACGTAGTCAGCGACCCCTCCAGTTCATAAGCCACCCCGCCGACATCCACCATCACCCACGGCGGTTGTTTGAGTAGCACCTGACCGCGCAACCGCCCGATCACGCCAGTTCCGCCAGTACGTCGTCGGAAAACTCGGCGTTGGAATACACATTCTGGGTGTCGTCTAACTCCTCTAGCAGATCGAGCAGCTTCAACGCTTTCTGAGCGTCTTCGCCTTCCAGTGCGGCACTACTTTGAGCGCGCAAAGTGATTTCAGCATTCTCAGGCATCAGCTCAGCCGCCAGCATGGCCTGCTTCACCTGTTCGAAATCAGCAGGCACTGTGAGCACTTCGACTGAACCGTCTTCGCTACTGATGACATCTTCAGCGCCGGCTTCTAAGGCAACTTCCATAATCCGGTCTTCATCGCTGTCTGGAGGAAAACCAATCACCCCCCGTTCATCGAATTGAAACGCCACCGAGCCGCTTGTCCCCAGATTGCCACCGCATTTGGAAAAAACATGTCGCACTTCAGCCACCGCACGGTTACGATTATCCGTCATGCAATCGACAATGACTGCCATACCGCCTGGCCCATAACCCTCATAGCGAATCTCTTCGTATTCAACCCCGTCGAGTTCTCCGGCACCGCGTTTAATCGCCCGTTCAATGGTATCTTTAGGCATATTAGCGGCTAAGGCTTTGTCCATTGCTAAGCGCAAACGAGGATTAGATTCGGGATCAGAGCCTCCCATCCGACTCGCCACGGTGATTTCCCGAATCATCCGAGTGAACACTTTACCTCGCTTAGCGTCTTGGGCTTTTTTGCGGTGTTGAATATTCGCCCATTTACTGTGTCCTGCCATCGCTTATCCTCACAACATCATTGAAAGTGTGAATATTACCATTGGCGGCGCTGTTTATGCTGAAAGCGTCCGTGATCATTCAGTCCCCTCACCCCAACCCTCTCCCAAAGGAGTGGGCGTTTAAGGCCGGGGTCTGAACGCTTACGCGACCGAACGGCGCCCATTGATTGTTTCACGTGAAACAATGGCCACCCTACTCATGCTGAAAGCGCCCCCTACGCAAGAAAGCCAAGACTTGTTGCCCCGCCGTTGGATTAAACAGCATGCCCGCATGACTGCAGTCGATACAAATATGGTCACTTTGCCCAAGGCAATACGTCTCAGCCACGGTTACGGTGCCATCATGCGGTGCCGTCAAGGGCGCCAATACACTGCCAATGCCGTAACCGCTGTTGCCGGCCACTGATCCGAGCTCACGGTCTGATGGCCACGGCGGCACATCGCCGAGCAAGCCTTGGTGACGACTGGCACCGAGTAACCAGTCACCGTATCCATAACGCTGTACATGAGTGGCTACCGTACTGCCCTGATGCGGGGTGCCCAGAGTGACCGAGCGACCTGGGGGCAAATGGGATGAATAAGCCGCCATGACATGACGCAGCACCAACCCCCCCAAGCTGTGAGCGACATAATGAGCATGGCTATGGGACTGTCGCAACACCTGTTCGAACAGCCGTTCGGCACTGGCTGCGGGCGTGTGTGATACGCTAGCATGGTTGAATAAAATCGGTTGAAACCCGTGCTGGCGCAAATACTGAGCCAAGGGCAGCATGACGACACCATGTAAGTACAGTCCATGCAAAATATAAACGGGCGCTGACATCGGTGACTACTCAGGTACCCAAGTTAAAATCGCCGCCCGATTCGTCCACGAGCCCGTGCGCTGCGCCGCCTCTGCCCGTGATAGCCAGATGAAGGCGCTATGTTCTTGAGGATTCAGGGTGATGGCCACCGGATGCGGTAAACACAGTCGGAATACATGTTCGCGGTTCACTGTCACGTCAGGAGGATAACGGCATTGCCATGGGGGTTGAATTAAAAACTCGTGAAAGCACTGACAGTCATTAAGACCCGCCGCGCTTAAACCGGTTTCCTCTTGCAATTCGCGTTGCGCAGTGAGCAGAGGGTTGGTTTCATCCCAATACATACTGCCGGTCACCGATTGCCAGAAGTGCTGCGGGTGTTGGCGCTGCAGTAATAACACTTGAGCGCAAACGGTGTACACTACGACTAGAACTGATTCAGGCCGCTTATATTGATCCATCGATGAGTTATCCCATGCGAAGTTGTAACCACTACCGGCTATATTTAATCACTGTATTAGGGCTGTTGCTACTACTGGGCGCGTGCAGCAGTGATCCACCTCGTTTGCAACCGCTGCCGCCCGATGCTGTCGTGCTGGCTTTCGGTGACAGCCTCACTTATGGCACTGGCGCTGAGCGCGACCACTCTTACCCCGCACGTTTGGCTGAACACTTAGGCGTTACTGTGATTAATGCGGGGGTTCCCGGTGAAGTCAGTGCCGTGGGCTATCAGCGTTTGTCCAGACTGCTCGAACAACACCGCCCTGATTTGGTCATCCTCTGTCATGGTGGCAATGATCTGCTGCGCCGGCAATCGACAACCGATTTAGCGCGTCATCTACGCAGCATGATTGAGCACAGCCAAGCTGCGGGTGCTCAAGTGGTCATCGTGGGCGTTCCCCAGCCGAGTCTAGCGCGTAGCGTACCCAGCCTATACGCCGAATTAGCCGCTGAATACCAATTACCTTATGAAGGGGATATTTTGCCCGATATCTTGGGTGATAATCGACTCAAAAGTGATACCGTGCATCCCAATGCCGCCGGTTATTCACGCTTCGCCGAGGCGTTGGCCACATTGATTCAAACCGCTCAGGCAGAGTGATAGCTCGTCTAACGCTACCCAGCCAAGGGTATTGCAGTGTCTATAACACACCATCATCATCCGTTAACTCGGTTCGGTTTTCGCTTCCACCGGGGAGGAACACACAGCTCCCGAACGATGATGCTCGACGAACTGGCCGCACTGCTTGCCTATGTTGACCGTCACGATGCTGTGCAAGGTGACTATCGGCAAGCCATTGAGGCCGACAACTGCTTGGGTAAGCGCTCGGCAAAGACCCGAAAATTGACCTACCAGCATCTGGTGGATCTGTATGCGCTGGACACCGACACCCTGCTGTTTCGCGCCCTGCGGTATTTTTGGACGCGGGATGCAGCAGGTCATGCCTTGCTGGCTCTGCTGTGTACCTATGCCCGAGATCCTATTTTCCGCGCCACAGCTCCACTGATCCTTAATTGCCCGCGAGGGGCAGTGATCACTAGGGAATCTTTGGAAGAGTATATTGA
>PWUP01000116.1 GCA_003562535.1 Gammaproteobacteria bacterium
CCGCGGGCCATGAATGCCATCGGCTGGCCCCGCGTTGTAACCCAAGCTATTCAAACGCGACTGAATTTCTCGGAGTTGCGCCCGTGCGCCGGGTGTGGTTTCTGCCTGCTGCTCGACCGCTGCAGCCAGTGCCGCAAGCACTGGATCGGTCAGTTCGCCGGTTACCGCCAGCCCTTGTTGTTCTTGAAAGCGGCGCAGGGCTTGGCGGGTATTCGGTCCCAGTTGGCCGTCGATCGGGCCGGGTTCCAAGCCTAAAGTCTGTAGGTGAGTTTGCGCCGTGCGGACGGACTCGGTCTGGGTCACTGCAGTGGCTGCTTGCGGTGTCGCCACCGCAGGAGCCTGCTGTGCAGCGTCGAGTTGTGCGGCCAGCGTTGGGCTGATTTGGCCGCTGACTGGCATACCCTGCTGGCGCTCGAACGCGCTGATAGCCATTTGGGTATTCGCGCCGAACACTCCATCGACGGGGCCGGGATCAAACCCCAGACGGCTGAGCTGCTGCTGCACATGGCGGGTTAGTGCTCGTTCGACCCGATTGGATAAGGCCATTGAAGGGTTGCCATCGGCACGAAGGTTTTGATCCTGCTGAAAGCCGCGTATCGCCTCGCGGGTCGCCGGACCGACCACACCATCCACACCGCGAGTGTCATAGCCCAGTACGGTCAAGCTGGCCTGCAGCCGCAGAATCCGTGCGGTTTCGCCGCTTGCCGGTGCCGTGCGCGCTGCGGGTGTCGGAGGGTTGAGTTGTTGATGTAATCGCTGCACCCAAGCTTCACGGACTCGACCGTTGACTGGTTCGCCAATTTCACGCTGATACGCCCGGATGGCAGCTCGCGTCGCGGGTCCCAGCGCCCCATCAATCGGTCCGGGGTCATGGCCTGCAGCACGCAGATTGCGCTGCAAGCGTTCCACTAGAGCCGACAAACCGTCTTCCGCACCGTTGGCTTGCAACCACTGCGAGGTGGCCGACTGACCACTGATTTGTGCGAGTAACAGGGGCGTGAAGCCGTATTCATCGCGGGCATTAATGTTGGCGCCAGCGGCCAGCTCACTGCGCACCCGGTCGAGGTTGCCTGTCCGTGCAGCCTCATGCAATGGGCTTGCTAGAACAGACACACACCAGACCAGTAGGCACAAACCCAAAACGAAACGCATAGTGATTATCCAGGATAGTGTTGATGAACTCGTTTTATTTGGCTCGCTTAACAGGATGACAGAGGGATGCCGACTGAATACGGTGATGCCCATTTTTACGTATAATCGACCCATATTGATTCACCCGTACTCATCGCAGTACGCCGTGGATCAACCATTGTGTCCTCATGTTTTGGAGTCTTGATTGATGGATATTATGCCTTATTTACGCCTGATGGTCGAAAAACAAGCCTCGGATTTGTTTTTTTACGTCGGCGCGCCGGTTAATGTCAAAATTAACGGTATTCTCAGACCCATCGGTGATCAAGCCTTAGAACCGGGTGCGGTGCGCCAATTGGCTTATGCGGTCATGCGCGAGGCGCAAATTCGCCAGTTTGAGGAAGAATTAGAGCTGAATTTCGCTATTTCTGGTAAAGGATTAGGGCGGTTTCGTGCCAATCTGTTTATGCAGCGCGGTGAAGTGGCGTTGGTGGTGCGCTACATCCAGTCTGATATCCCCTCGATTGACCAGCTCAATCTGCCGCCGTTATTAAAACACTTGATCCTTGAAAAAAATGGCATGATTTTGGTGGTGGGTTCAACCGGATCGGGTAAGTCAACCTCACTGGCCTCGATGATTGATCATCGCAATACCACCACGCCAGGCCATATTTTGACGATTGAAGATCCGATTGAGTTTACCCATCCGCATAAGAAGTCGGTGATCGGTCAGCGTGAAGTCGGTATCGATACCTTGAGTTACGGTAACGCCTTAATGAGTGCCATGCGCGAAGCCCCAGACGTGATTCTGATTGGCGAAATTCGCGATATGGACACTATGAAATACGCCATTCATTATGCGGAAACTGGCCATTTATGCCTAAGCACCCTGCACGCCAGCAATGCGAACGGTGCTTTGGAACGGATCGTCAATTTCTTCCCAGAAGGTTCACGCGCTCAGTTTTTAATGGACTTGTCGTCTAATCTTAAGGCGATTGTGTCGCAGCGCTTGGTGCGGGCGCTTGCCGGTGGGCTGGTGCCAGCGGTGGAGATCATGCTGAATACGCCTTATATTTCTGATTTGATTTTAAAAGGCAGCTTGGAAAAAATTAAAGACGCCATGCAAAAAGGCGGAGATACGGGTATGCAAACCTTTGACCAATCCCTACTGAGTTTATATCGAACGGGCAAAATCAGTATGGAAGAAGCGGTACGCAATGCCGATTCAAAAACCGATGTCACCCTGCAAATCCGCTTAGCAGGCGGACAGAACACCGATGGGCGGCCTAAATTGGAAAAAATCGGTGTACCCCAGCACTAATCGTCCCCGGGTTTCCCTATGCGTTTGACTCAGCTTAAACTGGCCGGGTTTAAATCCTTTGTCGATCCCACCACTTGCCACACCCGAGGTTCGATTGTCGTGATTGTCGGGCCGAATGGCTGTGGCAAATCCAATCTGATCGACGCTGTGCGTTGGGTGATGGGGGAAAGCGCGGCTAGGCAGTTACGCGGCGAGTCGATGGAGGATGTGATTTTCAGCGGTTCAGCAGATCGCCGTCCAGTCGGTCAAGCCTCAGTGGAGTTGGTGTTTGATAACAGCGCCGGCACAGTCGGCGGCGCTTGGGCGCGCTACAGCGAAATCGCCATTAAACGTCAAGTCAGTCGTGGGGGGCAATCGGCCTATTATCTGAATGGTACCCGCTGCCGTCGGCGGGATATTACCGATATTTTCTTAGGCACGGGGCTAGGGCCTCGCAGCTATGCCATTATCGAACAGGGGATGATTTCTCGCATTATTGAATCACGCCCCGAAGAACTGCGGGTATTTCTGGAAGAAGCGGCGGGTATTTCTAAATATAAAGAACGGCGGCGTGAAACCGAGTTGCGCATGGGCCATACCCGTGAAAATCTAGATCGGCTGAACGATGTGCGCGAGGAGTTGGATCGGCAATTGCAACATTTGCAACGCCAAGCGCGTAATGCGGAAAAATATCGACAATACAAAGCAGAGGAACAACGGCTCACAGCGGGGGTTTTAGCACTGCGCTGGCGCAGTCACCAAGTGACATGGCAGACACAACACACGCAGATAGAAGTCCAAGTCAATGAACAACAGCGCTTGCTGGCGGAACAACGGCGCTTAGAAGCAGAACGGGTGCACAACCGTGAACAGGGGATTGCACTGCGCGACACCTTAGAGCAGGCACAGGCTGAGTATTATCGTATCGGTGCGGAAGTCAGCCGATTGGAACAAGCCTGCGCCCATCAGCGCACTTTGCAGCAGCGGCGTGATGATGAACGCGCCCGCATTGAAACCGATTACCACAACGCCCAGCAGCACTATAGCGCTGATCAGCAGCGTCACGCGGAGTTAAGCCTAGCGCTTGAGGACAGCCAACAGGCGCTGATAAACGCTCAGCAGGCTCTGCACACCACTGAGCAGCAGCTTGCCGCGCAAGAACAGGTGTTGCAGGACAGCCAACAGCAATGGGAAGCCTTGACCCAGCAATTGGCCCAACCCTTGCGCCAAGCGGAGGTCGCCCAGTTACGTATCAGCCAGTTGCAGCGGGAAGCGACCACTATCCAGCAGCGCATGGCACGGTTGCAACAAGAGCGCCAAGGGCTGGATCCCGTGGCTTTGCAGCAGCAGCATAGTGAACTCACTGACCATGCTGCGCAACTTCAAGCGACTTGGGAGGCACAGCGTTTGCAGCAGCAAGCCGCCGAAGCTGCCGTTGCCGCTGTACAGACTCAGCGTGACCAATGCCAACAGCAGCTTCAACGCTTGCACACTGAGCATCAGACCCGTCAAGGGCGTTTAGCGTCCTTGCAGACTTTACAACAGGCGCGCTGGGGCGAGCAGGATGCCGCTGTAGTCGAATGGCTCACCCAACAGGGTGTTAGCCCAGTGACCCGTCTGGCCGAACAGATTCAGGTCGATGCCGGTTGGGAAGCTGCGGCAGAAACGGTTTTGCAACCGTGGTTACACGCCCTGTCCATCAACGCGAGCACTGAGATCACTGCGGCTACACTGCCCCCCGGTCCGCTGCGTGTGTATACGGCAGAAACTACCGCCAACCATACCCCCAATGCGCACAGTCTGGCGCGCCATGTCCACAATGCGGGCAGTTTACAGCCATTGCTAGAGGCTATTGCAGTGGATGGCGAACCCAGCACCACGACCTCTGTAGTCAGCCCAGACGGTTTATGGCGCGGTGTGGGCTGGTGGTGTCGTGCCGGTCAAGAGGACACCACGGGCGGAGTCGTGCGCCGTGAACGTGAACTGCGGGAGTTGCAGCAGCAACTCACCCAAGATCAGCAGCAGTTACAACAGCACACAGAACATCTACAACAACTGGATCAGCAGCTTGCGTCTCATCAGGCCCAAAGTCAGCAGATTCAAGAGCAGGTCAACCAATTACACACTGAAACTCAAATTGCCCGTCACCAAATCGTGACCAGCGAACGCCAGCTCCACCAGCAACGTGAACGTCTCAGCCAGCTTGATGAGGAGTATGAGCAATTGCAACAACAGCGTGAGGACGATCATGAGGAGTTGTTGCAAGCACAACAGCAATGGGCAGAGGCGCGGCAGGTGGGCGAGCGCTTGGCGCACCAGCAACAACAGTTAGACGCCCAGCGAGAACACAGCCGGACTGAGGTTCAGCAGACCCGCCAGCAGTTAACGCAGCAACAGCAGCAGGTTCAGCACCATACCCTAAGCCAGCAGGCGTTGCGTAATGAAATCGATGCCTTGCAACACAGCCAGGTACGTTTAGAAACCCAGTTACAACAGCTTGATACCCGTCGCCAGGCGTTACATCATGCCTTGGAGCCGGATGAGTTACCGGCTTTGGAGCAGGAACTGGACACTTGGCTAAGCCAGCGTTTGACCAGTGAACACGCGCTCAGTCAGGCGCGCCAAGCGTTGGAACACCATGATGCGGCTCAAGCCCACACCGAACAGGCGGGCATCGCCTTGGAGCGTCAACACAGCGTGTTGCGCGAACAGTTAGAACAGGCGCGTTTGGCGGCCAATGCCACTCGGGTGCACTGCGAAAATCTGCATGAGCAATTAGCGGCACTGGGCACCACCCCCGATGACTGTTTAGCCGAGCTGCCTGAACAGGCCACAGAGGCAGAATGGCAAACCGAGCTGGAACGGATCGGGCAACGCATCCAGCGCTTGGGCGCAATTAATTTAGCCGCTATTGATGAACAGGCGCGTTTAGCGGAACGCAAGGCGTATCTTGATAGCCAAAACGATGATTTATGTACGGCATTGGCCACCTTGGAAGAGGCGATCAAACGCATCGATGGGGAAACCCGCAGTCGCTTTCAAGCCACATTTGATCAAGTCAACGCTCATCTAGCGAATTTATTTCCCCGACTTTTCGGTGGAGGGCAAGCCTTTTTAGATTTAGTCGGTGGCGATACACTGGATTCAGGTGTTACCTTAATGGCTCAACCTCCCGGTAAACGGGTGGGGCGGATTCAATTATTATCCGGTGGCGAAAAAGCGCTCACCGCACTGGCTTTGGTGTTTGCGATTTTTCAGCTTAATCCCGCTCCATTTTGTTTATTGGATGAAGTGGATGCCCCGTTGGACGAAGCCAATGTCGGGCGTTTTGGTCGTTTGGTACAAGAGTTGGCAGAGCAGGTGCAATTTATCATCGTGACGCATAATAAAACCACCATGACGGTGGCTCAATACCTGATGGGCGTCACCATGCACGAGCCTGGGGTATCCCGGTTGGTCTCGGTTGATGTGGACGAAGCGATCCGTATGGCGGCAGTATAGGCTCAGCAATAAACGAGAGGGTAATGGTGGACGCACTGCGACTGATTTTACTTGGTATCGGATTATTAATCATTGGTTTAATTTATGCGTGGGGTATGCGTGCCCAGATTCGTGACCGCTTAAAAACCCGCCGTCAAGAACCGGGTTTAGACAGCCCTGAGGTTGACGAGCCAACGGTGGATGATCCAGGCACCGAGATGTGGTCCGCTGCGTCCGTGCGGGCTAAACCGGTATCTGCGGCTGAGCCGCCTAAGACTTCCGCGCCTAACAACCCGCCGTCGGCGCCCAAGGCTAAGGCTCCGCCCCCAGCGCCTCAGCCCACCGCGCCCCAAACGCCCTCTAAACCACCGGCGGCGCAACCGAAGGCTGTTTCAGGCAAGCCTCAGCCTAGTGGTGTGCCAGCGGACTCCGCTCAGCCAACTACACAACAACCCGCCGCGTCAAAGCCAGCGCCGCACAAGCCCGTGACCCCAGCCGCGCCCTCCAGCCCAGCCCAGCGCGGTACACGCACTGCTGCTGCGCCCACAAAGCCGACCACACCCCAGTCGCAGCCTGCTGCAGCGCAGGTTAAACCGTGGCATGTGATACTGACCATCATAGCGCCAGAGCGACAACCTTACACGGGTCAGGCCATTAAAGCCGCATTGGAGCAACAGCAGTTTGTATTGACTGAGCGTGGGGTATGGGAGTGCTTAACGGGTGATGGCAGCGATCAGATGATTTTCAGCGTAGGGCATTTGCGTGAACCCGGCACGTTTGATTTAGCGAAATTAGCGCAGTTACGCACCCCGGGTCTATTATTGTTCATGGTATTGCCAGGACCGCTGAATGCCACCACCGCTTTCGATTTGATGCTTGAAGAAGCGAGGCAATTGCAACGCCGCTTAGGGGGGGTATTGTGCGATCAGCGCCGCCATCCTGTCTCCGCACAGTCGTTGCTCCAATTGCGCACGCGGGCGAATCACTTTGACCACAGTCGGTCATGAGTGCTCGGCAAATCCGCCACCCGCGCATTGCTGCGCTGCGCCGGGAACTGGATGAGCATAATTATCGCTATTATGTGCTGGATAACCCCGTTATCCCTGACGCCGAGTATGATCGTCTGTTCAGGGAATTACAGGATTTAGAACGTCAGTTTCCCGAACAGATTACCCCAGACTCACCGACTCAACGGGTAGGTGCCGCCCCAGCCAGTGCATTAGCCACCGTTGTGCACCACCAAGCGATGCTGTCGCTGGACAACGCCTTCAGTGAACAACAGGTCGTGGCGTTTGACCGGCGGATCTGCGAGGCGTTAGAGGTGGATAGCGTCGTTTATAGTGCTGAACCTAAGCTCGATGGCTTAGCGGTCAACCTGATGTATCAACAGGGGCGCTTGGTCTGCGCCGCTACTCGGGGCGATGGTCAGCGGGGTGAGGACATCACCCATAATATCCGGACGATTCACAGCGTACCGTTGCGCTTACGAGGTACGGATTGGCCGCAACAGCTCGAAGTGCGTGGCGAGGTGTTCATGCCCAAGGCCGGATTTGCCGCCTTTAATCGTCAGGCTCAAGCCCAAGACGAACGGGTGTTTGCTAATCCGCGCAATGCGGCAGCAGGCAGCCTGCGACAACTCGATCCTGAAATCACTCGCCAGCGCCCGCTGGATGTTTTCTGTTATGGCGTGGGAGCCTACGGGGGGGCGGCACTACCGGATAGCCACAGTGCATTGCTGATGCAGTTGCGCGACTGGGGGCTGAAAATTTGTCCAGAACGTCAGCAACTGGCCAATATAGAGCAGTGTTTGGCGTATTACCGTGACTTGCTCCAGCGCCGTGATGCGTTGGCGTATGAGATTGATGGGGTCGTCTATAAAGTGGATCGCTTGGCGTGGCAACGCCATCTCGGTCATGTAGCTCGCGCTCCGCGCTGGGCACTGGCGCATAAATTCCCAGCCCAGGAAAAGTTGACCACGGTGCGGGCCATTGAGGTACAGGTCGGACGTACCGGAGCGTTGACCCCGGTAGCGCGCTTAGAGCCGGTCGATGTGGGTGGGGTGACTGTCACCAACGCCACACTGCACAATCTGGATGAGATCCGCCGTAAAGATGTGCGAGTGGGCGATACCGTCACGGTGCGGCGCGCCGGTGATGTGATTCCTGAAATTGTCGCGGTGCTCAGCGAACGCCGACCTGCTGACAGCCGCCTATTCACCATGCCCGACCACTGCCCGGTATGCGGCTCCGAAGTGCGGCGGATAGACGATGAGGCGGTGTTCCGCTGCATGGGTGGCTTGTTCTGTGCTGCCCAACGCCGCCAGGCGCTCAGCCATTTTGTCAGCCGTCGGGCGCTGGATATCGAAGGTGTGGGCGCTAAATTAATTGAGCAACTGGTCGCCGGTGACTGGGTGCGCAGTCCGGCCGATCTGTATCGGCTTGATCTGGCGACTCTGACCGGTCTTGAGCGCATGGGAGAAAAATCGGCCACTAAGGTACTGGCGGCGATTGCAGCCAGCAAACCCACTACGCTGGCTCGGTTTTTATACGCGTTGGGTATCCGTGAAGTCGGCGAAACCACCGCACAGACTCTGGCCAATGCCTTCGGCACTCTGGAGGCAATCATGCACGCCGATGAAGCCACCTTGCAGGCGCTGCCGGATATTGGCCCCAAGGTCGCCCAGCAAGTGCGCGCCTTCTTTGCTGAAGCGCATAATCGCGAGGTTATTGAGCAGTTACAAGCCGTCGGTGTCCAGTGGCCAGAACACCAGACCCAAACCCTGGAACCTACCCTAAAAGGTCAAACTTTTGTGTTAACTGGCACCTTAGACACACTCAGTCGTGATCAGGCTAAGGCGCGTTTACAGGCGCTGGGGGCTAAAGTCAGCAGCAGTGTTTCGAAAAAAACCGATTATGTGGTGGTTGGTGCCAACCCTGGTTCAAAGTTGACCCAAGCTCAGTCTTTGGGGGTGCAGATTATCGACGAGGCGCAATTGTTGAGATTGCTAGGGTAAGACTGAGCACACTCAGGGTCTCCAATACAACCACTCTAGCAAGGCATCCTGCACCGCCGTGCCGACACCCCACTGTACACCGGGTGCATTGTGTAGCATGACCACTACATAGTCACGACCACTGGCCGTGCGGACATAACCGGCAACCGACCGCACATCGCGCAGCGTACCCGTTTTCAGTCGCGCTTGGCCGGTTAAGGCATGGTTACGAAATCGGCGTGATACCGTGCCGTCAATGCCGAGAAGCGGCATCGAGGCTTGTAGCTCTGGGAAAAACCGACTGTCCGCCGCATGGCGTAATAAGTGCCCCATATTCTGCGCGCTGATGCGCGCATCACGCGATAAACCGGCGCCATTGTCCACGACTAACTCCGGCATCAGCAAACCTTGTTGCTGCAACCAGCGTTCGATCACAGCGCGGCCTTTGGCTTCGGTGCCGGGTGGGCTGTCGAGTTCTGCACCCAAGGTGAGCAATAACTGTCGAGTCATGACGTTATTGCTAAATTTATTCATGCCGCGCATCACTTCGGCCAGTGTCGGCGAATGACGGGTGAATAAAGGTGCGGTCTGTTGGCTTAACTGCCCCTCACGCCAGCCACCGCTCAGTCCGCCGCCCATGCCTTGCCACAGATCACGAAATACCCCATACGCCAGTTGTTCAGCGGGTAGCGCGGTTCTTAACAGTGTCGTCTCGCCACAGGCACTGGGATAACGGCCACTGAAGTTGACGCCCGTAGTGCCGACACTAAAATTCAGTTGATCCAACTGACAACCCCCGCCAATTAATTGCAGGCGATTGGTGATCGGTAAATTGGCTGGGTTAGGGTTGGCAATGATCTGTACCGCGCCATTATTCGGACGCAGGCTGAATTGAATCGTCTTGAAATTTACCAATAAAGCATCGGGAATGGCATTATAGGCGCGATCGGCTTGACCGTCGAAGGCTCCGGGGTCAACCGCTACAGGTGCAAAAAAACTCCGGTCTAATACCAAATCCCCAGTGATTTCCCGCACCCCCCGATCTCGTAGCCCACGCAATACCGTCCAAAAGGCTTCAGGAGTAAGAAACGGATCACCATAGCCTTTAAGCAGTAAGTCACCGTATAGTACGCCGTCTTGCAACCGCCCCAAAGGGTAGGCTTCGGTGCGCCAAGTGTAATTCGGCCCCAATAATTCTAACCCAGCATAGGTGGTGAGCAGTTTAATCACCGAGGCTGGATTACGCGGTACCTCAGCATGGTGGGCCAGCAAGGGCGTATCGGCATCTAAAGCCTGCACCCAGACACTGAGTCCAGCCGGATTGAGATTATGCTGATTCAGCGCATTCAATACCGGCGGCGGCAGTTGTCCTACAGCCACCAACGGCCACAGCAGCAGTAACAATAGACCCACGCTTCGTTTCACAGTGGCTCACCTACTTCAATGACGGTTGCACAGCAATGGATTAATCAGTAACGGCCTGTCTCACGCTCGGCATAGCGTGGTAATTCATCGGTGAATTCATACCACTCAGCCGCCGAATCGGCATAGATATGATAACTGGGTTTGGCCGTAATCGGAGTGGTTAGTGTACCAATCCGCAAGCGTAACCACTCCGGCTTAGTGTCCAAGCGGCTGTATAAGGGACTGCCACATTCGGCACAGAATGCCCGTTGTTTGCCGGGCGATGATTCATATTCTTTGATATGCTCACGACCTGAAGTGAAACGAAATTCAGCGGCTTTGATGGGGCTAACCGCGCTATAGGCGCTACCGTTAGCGCGCCGACACTGGCCACAATGACAGAGGGCAATCGCCCCTAAATCGCCTGAATATTCGTAGCACACTTGACCACAGAGACATTGACCTTTGAGCATAATGTGAACTCGTTTTGCGTGAAAACTGAATTATAATATCGTCATATTCATAAGTGCGCTATAGTCATTGTTGAGAGGGTCGCGGCACGGAGGGCAACATGATAGACCTTACACCCGCCAACCGCCGCCAGCACGTCGAGCTGCTGTTGAATCGCTTTGGTGGGTCTGCGTTTGAACTGCGCGGCCAGTTAGCCGAGGGTCAGTGGGGAGTACATCGCGCATCAACATCCACCGACACCCGCGAGGCCTCCTACCCGGTACAGTTTAACCGCCCATCGGCTCACCGACCACTGCCCGGCCCTAATTAACTCGCTTCAGGAGATCGTCACCTTCGTCGAGGACGAGCTGGAACATGAAACCGCAACCCATGACGTTGAACAAGGGGTGTTGACGCGGCTGCTGGCTTTAGGGCACGACCTGCTTAAAGCGTTCTTCACGGCCAGTGGCGATGGCGATGTGGGCGAGCACTGGGATCTCGAAGACGGTCGAATCCTGAAGCGTTTAGAGCCCCGCCCACGCGCTTACCGCAGTCTTTTTGGCGAGTTTGAGATTCATCGCGTGGTCTACGGGCAACGCGAAGGTCAGCGGATTGAGGCTATTCCGTTGGATACGCATCTGAAACTGCCAGAGACCTGCACCTCGTATCGGCGATGAGGTCACCGAGATCTTCGACATTATTCATGTGTCCGGGTATCTCTGGGATGCCGGAGAACGGTTCTACACAAACAAGCAACAGATTCAGATCTAGGTAAAAACCGCACTCGGAGAGGTCTTGCACGGGCATGTCAACAAGGTCATCAAGCGTCTCAAACGACAAGGGGCTAGGTTGTGTGGAGATCAACAAAAACGTCTCAGCAGGATCCAGACGTATTTGGTGAATAATCGCCACCGAATGAATTATGACCTCTACTTGGTCGCTGGTTTTCCCATTAAACTGTCGCGCCGTGAGACCAAAGCGCCGCATGTAGTCCGATTTTAGCGCGGCGGGGGCGCCGCCACGAACCAGATCGGCAAACAGCGTACGCTCGGCCTGACCGTACAGATCGGCATACGCACCGAGCACCGTATCC
>PWUP01000091.1 GCA_003562535.1 Gammaproteobacteria bacterium
ATGGTGAGCACACTAGAATAACATAGAGGTAGTATGGCTGGATTAATGCCCCATTTTCAACGGTTGCCTATTCGCTGCGCCTACGATGTGACTGCGGTTGCTCCAGCAATTCGGCGATTCGCTCTAAGGCGCGCAAGACAACTGGGGGGGTATCAAGAGTATTCAAATTTTTGATAACCGAACGCTGGATACGAGCCAATTCTGCCGCATCGTTAGGCAGTTGTACAATATCCGCCCGCCAATCTTGCAAGGTATGCTCATCAAACGCTGTGGGTGCTTCTGTAGGCGGTGTCGGTGGATCACGAAACGGTATAGGGGCACCGCCATGCCACCGAATCTGATCTGCATACTCAATACGCTGGAGACCAAACATTACCCCGCTTAATAACTCCAGTGTACTCGGCGGATCACGAAATTCAATCGGGCGATGCTCATCCCTATCTGGGGCGTCGGCATCCAACAGTTCGTCGGCTGCAGCAATCCGAGCGGTGCGGAGAATCGGCGAGACGCTGCGTTCATCATCCGGGTTATGCGAAAGCAACCACACATGGCCGTCGTGATCCACCGCTGCCCGATTACTTTGTTGTAATGTCCTTATTACGGTTTGCACTTCGGTCAAGGACACACCGGTGAGTCTGACTATGTCATTAACAGCCAGTTTAGTTTCAGCATTGTACAGACAGCGCAAGACTTTGTGTCGAGCCTGTGGTTTTGAGGTATCAGGCGAAGTCACTACGGTATGCCCTCGTAGGATTTGTCGAGCTTAACATATTAACTGAGTGACATCACAACGCAACCGATCGTGAGTGTTGTAGTCACAGATAACGCTAACACGACAACTTGAGTCTAAAATTATCGGACTTTATAAGCCCTTTTTAGGGTGTTTTGTATAATTTGTGTACACTATCTGACTATCACTCATTTTTACTGATTGCCTTATGAACTCATTAAATCGCTCAGACCGCCAGCACTTGCCGGGTGAAAGTTTAATCCCTATCCGCACAGTGTCCAGCTTAACCGGCATCAACCCAGTAACCCTAAGAGCGTGGGAACGTCGCTATAAACTGATTACTCCCATGCGCACTCCTAAGGGACATCGCCTGTACAGCATGGCGGATGTGGATTTGATTAACCAAGTGGTCACTTTATTGCAAGGTGGGATGTCCATCGGCCAGGTACAACAAGTGCTGACTCATACCCCTGCCACTAAAGCGAACCCAACCGCAACACCGGCGCCGACACCGATCAAACATCATTTTAATCTGTGGCAAAACTACCAGCAGCGACTGCTAGAGACGATACGCGGATTTGATGAAGCCGCATTAAATGCCGTATATAACGAGATTTTGGCCTTGTATCCGATCGATGTGGTCACTCACCGCTTGATTGTACCTTTGCTGCGTGAGTTGGGGTGGCAATGGCAGCGCGGGCATAGTGCGGGGATTGCCGAAGAACATTTTTTCAGTGTGTTTTTGCGCAATAAACTTGGTGCCCGCTTGCATCATCTCAACCGCCAGCAGACCGGCCCAAAACTGTTAATGGCGTGTCTGCCGGGTGAACACCATGATGTGGGTTTGATGCTGTTTTCTATGGTAGCTTTGGATTGGAATTACCGCATTATCATGTTGGGAACCAATATGCCACTGGAACCGGTGCATACTGCTGCCGAACGCAGTCATTGTGCCGCTATTGTCCTGTCTGCAGCGCGCCCCCCGGAACCGAGCGTCCTTCATCAGGATTTGCCCTATTTGCTTAAGGCCAGTGCCCGCCCGGTATTTGTGGGTGGACCCATCACTCAGCGGTGCCACGCTGCCTTGTTGGAGCTAGGAGTACGGCTCTTACCCGAAGACTTTGCCGACGCTTTACGCACCATTAACCAGGCACTGAAACCTGCGCACTGAACTGGATTGTTAGTCTTTGTCCGCATGACGTAGGGCTAATAATCCACTCAGCACTGCGGCATCACTGGCTTCCGGCGTAATGTGTATGGTCGCCCGATGCCCCAGACTTTGAGCGAGTGCAGCCGCTCGGGGGCTGACGGCAACCAGCGGGGTGTGTTGCCAGCACGCTCGTCCTGGGGTGTCCAATACTTGGTACAGATGTTCCAAGGCTTGATTACTGGTCACGGTAACGGCATCAATGCCCTCAGTTTGCCAACGCCGCGATAAGGCAAGGCTATCGACATCGGGCAGTCCACGGCGATACACTTCAGCGTACTCAACGCTTGCGCCGCGCTGTCTGAAGGTATCAGCGAGTAATTCACGCCCGCCTTCACCCCGGATGATAAGTACCCGCCAGCCCGTTATCTGCTGCAAACCAGGCAAGGCTAACAGCGCTTCGCTGTCACTGCCGCTGAGTGGCTGAAAGTCAACGGTATGGCCGGCCTGTTCTAAGGCACGAGCTGACGCCTTGCCGACAACGGCAAGTTTGAGACCTGCAGGCAGCCGACCGTCAGTCCAGTACAAGGCCTGAGCAATAGCATTAGGACTGACCAATACGGCCAGATCAAAATCGGCTAAACGGGCTAATTGTGACCGAGCACGGGGGATATCGCTTGGTGGATCAATACGCAGGGTGGGAAAGCGAATCGGCTCGGCACCTTGTTGTTGCACTAACCGACACAAGGCCTCGGCCTGATGCGCCGGTCGGGTGACCAGTACGCGCCACCCGGTCAGCGCTGCGGTCACAGCTCGGCCATAATTTCAGCCAGCAATTGCTCAGCCCCTTGAGCACGCAGTTGTTCGGCTAACTCCCAGCCTAATTGTTCGGGCTGATCGACGGTACCCCGCACTTCACCCCGCAATACTTGGCTGCCATCGGGTTTACCCACCAGGCCACGCAACCATAGACCCGTTTCTTCGAACACCGCATAACCGGCAATGGGCACTTGGCAACTGCCCTGCAAACGGGCATTTAAAGCGCGTTCGGCCAGAATACGAGTACGGGTAGCGGCATGATCCAAAGGCAGGAGTAAGTCATGCAATTCGGTATCATCACTGCGGCATTCGATGCCAACGACCCCTTGCCCGATGGCAGGCAGGCTGATTTCCGGCTCCATAGCGCAGGCGATGCGCTCTTGCATGCCTAAGCGAATCAGACCTGCTGAGGCTAGGATGATCGCATCAAATTCACCGGCATCCAGCTTAGCCAGACGGGTATTGACATTACCGCGCAAGTTAAGTAACTCAGCCTGAGGATAACGCTCGGCTAACTGGCATTGGCGGCGTAGGCTACAGGTGCCAATGCGGGCATTGGGTGGCAATTCGTCGGGATGACGATAATGATTGGACACAAAGGCATCACGCGGATCTTCACGCTCCATGATGGTGCTCAGCGTTAGACCAGGTGGGAATTCCACCGGCACGTCCTTCATGGAGTGGACGGCTAGATCGGCGCGTCCCTCCAACATGCCCACCTCCAGTTCTTTGATGAACAGCCCCTTGCCTCCGACTTTTGCCAGAGGGGCGTCGAGCATTTGGTCGCCACGAGTGGTCATGCCAACCAATTCCACAGAGATACCGGGATGATGGCGGCGCAATTCAGCCGCCACATGCTCAGCTTGCCACAGGGCTAAGGGGCTTTGGCGGGTCGCAATACGTAGGGTTCGAGTAGTCATAATAGATATTATCGCAAGCTAGAAGTCATCTGTCATCACAGTATGAAAGGCCAGCACTGCTACAATGTCAATCCAAACCGCTATAGGGAAGCTATTGAGTCATGACCGAGACCATTGAACACGTCCCCCATTCCGCTTGGGGTGGACGCTTCAGCGAAACCACTGACGCCTTTGTGCAACGCTTCACCGCATCAGTCGATTTTGACCGCCGCTTGGCTGATCACGACATCGACGGCTCGATTGCCCATGCGCGGATGTTGGCAAAAGTCGGGGTATTATCCTCAACGGACTGCGAGGCCATTATTGCCGGTTTGGAAGCCATTCGTACTGAAATTGCTCGTGGGGAATTTCCTTGGTCAGTCGCCTTGGAAGATGTCCACATGAATATCGAAGTGCGGCTGACCGAACGCATCGGTCCGGCGGGCAAGCGTTTGCACACCGGGCGTTCGCGCAATGACCAAGTTGCTACCGATATCCGCCTGTATTTACGGGCTGCAATTGATGCCTGCTGCAGTGAACTGCGGCGGTTGCAACAAGGATTGATTGATCTGGCTGAACGTGAGGCGGCCACCATTATGCCTGGGTTTACCCATTTGCAAACCGCCCAACCGGTCACCTTAGGCCATCATCTGTTGGCCTGGTTTGAAATGCTGCACCGTGATTATGGCCGTCTGCGTGATGGCCAGCGCCGCGCCAATCAGTGTCCGCTGGGGGCGGCGGCTTTGGCTGGCACCAGTTTCCCCATTGATCGTCATGACACAGCGACACAGCTTGGCTTCGACGCCCCGACAGAAAACTCCCTAGATTCTGTAGCCGACCGAGATTTTGCGATTGAATTTTGCGCCGCTGCCGCCCTGTTGATGACCCATTTGTCGCGCATGGCCGAAGAACTGGTATTGTGGACATCGGCGCAATTTGAATTCATCGCATTACCTGATCGATTTTGCACCGGCTCCAGTATTATGCCGCAGAAGAAAAATCCCGATGTGCCGGAATTGGTGCGCGGAAAAACCGGACGAGTCAATGGGCATTTAGTCAGTTTATTGACCCTGATGAAAAGCCAACCCTTGGCGTATAACAAAGACAACCAAGAAGACAAGGAACCGCTGTTCGATACGGTGGATACCTTGTTGGGTTGCCTGCGTGCGTTTGCTGATATGGTGCCGCATATCGAGGCGCGGCGCGACACAATGGCCGCAGCGGCTCGCAAAGGTTACGCCACCGCCACCGATCTAGCCGATTACTTGGTCCGTAAAGGTGTGCCGTTTCGTGATGCTCACGCAGTCGTCGGCCAAGCCGTCAGCCAAGCCATCGAGCGGGGTTGTGATTTGGCGGATCTGCCTTTGGCGGATTTACAGGCGCTTTGTCAATCTATCGAAGCCGATGTATTCACCGTGCTGACGCTGGAAGGTTCGGTGGCCGCACGAGGGCATTTCGGCGGCACAGCCCCAGAGCAGGTGCGAGCGGCGGTACAACGCGCCCGGCAGCGGCTGCTTGACGCGCCGTAATGATCATGGCAACATAGTTTTTATCGGGCACATCCTGTGCCCGACCTGCTATAGCCGCGATTGCATCAAATTCAAACCTTTGAGCAAATTTAAGGCTTCATAAAGCTGATAATCGCGGCGAGCGAGCGAACCCGGTTCCCGTGGATCGCTGGGTCGAGTGTCTTGGCGTTCGCCGTTATCGTCGCCGTCTAAAAAGCCTGATAAATTAGCCTCACGCACACGTTCCGCCGCCGGTCGGTCATCGTCGGCCAAACGCAACGACGCTAGGCGAATATCCGGCTCAATGCCATCAGCCTGAATGGAACGCCCGCTCGGGGTGTAATAACGTGCTGTGGTCAACTTGACGGCGGTACGATCAGACAATGGCAAAATGGTCTGCACCGAACCTTTACCGAAAGTTGGTTCACCCATAATGATGGCGCGCCCGTGGTCTTGCAATGCCCCGGCAACAATCTCTGAGGCTGAGGCCGAGCCACCGTTCACTAGGACTATCAAGGGAGCACCATCGAGAATATCGCCTGATCGGGCGCGGAAATTCTGCCGCGCTCCGCGAGTGCGCCCTTCGGTCTTAACAATTGCCCCACGATGCAGGAAGGCATCTGACACATCAATCGCAGCACTTAACACCCCACCGGGGTTATTACGCATATCCAACACGATACCCTTGAGGTCTCCGGCTTCGCGCAGGGCTTCAATTTCCTCACGCAAGTTCTGTCCGGTACGCGACTGAAACTGCGAAATCCGTACATGGGCAAATCCTGGCTCCAATATTTCGCTGCGCACACTGCGGACTTGAATGATGTCACGCACAATCTCGACTTTCAGTGGCACATCTTCAGTCTCACGGACAATAGTCAGGGTAATTTCAGTCCCTGGACGCCCGCGCATACGCTGAATGGCTTCATCCATAGACATACCCTTGACTGAGGTATCATCAATGCGAATGATCAAATCACCCGCCTGAATACCCGCATTATACGCTGGAGTACCGTCAATCGGCGCCACCACACGGATGAACCCATCCTCCATACCGATTTCAATGCCTAGTCCTCCGAACTCACCTGAAGTACCCGTTTGCAAATCCTGATAGGCTTGCTCGTCTAAATAACTGGAATGGGGATCCAAGCCACTTAACATGCCGCGAATGGCACTTTCTATCAGGGCTTTATCGTCCACCTCTTCGACATAATCCCGTTTGATACGATCAAATACATCGGTGAATAGACGCAGCTCTTCTAGGGGTAAATTAGCGAGGGCATCGCTCGGGTCACGATCCGCCCAAACGCGATGACCGGCAGTGCTGCCTACGCCAATGGCCAAACCCAGTACTAAGGTTAAACCATAGCGGGTAGTCCGACTCATGAGTAACTCCATTGTTTTTTGCGAGTATAGGGTATGCGATTTGTGCATCGCCTCAACCAACCTATGTTCTACAGTAACTGCAGCAGCGACCGACCGGTCATGGCCGAGGGCTGCGGCAATTGCAACAGGTGCAGGATTGTGGGCGCAATATCGCATAACGCCCCCACACCGACGAACTGCGCGGGACGCCCCACATAGATCAACGGCACTTGGTTTAAGGTATGAGCGGTATGCGCCTGAAGAGTTTCAGGGTCACGCATTTGTTCAACATTACCATGATCAGAAGTTACCAGCATTTCACCACCGACGGCCTTAACCGCCGCATAGACTTGCCCCAAACACTGATCCACAGTTTCGACTGCGGTGACTGCGGCATCAATCAGCCCACTATGACCAACCATGTCAGGATTGGCGTAATTACAAATAATCACATCGAATTGGCCGCTGTTCACAGCGCCCACCAAGGCTTCGGTTACACCCGCCGCGCTCATCTCCGGCTGTAAATCGTAGGTGGCCACTTTAGGCGAAGGCACCAAAATCCGCTCTTCGCCGTCGAACACTTTTTCCCGGCCACCGTTAAAGAAGAACGTCACATGAGCGTATTTTTCCGTTTCCGCCAAACGCAATTGGGTCTTGCCATGCGCGGCTAATACCTCGCCCAGACCTTCACTCAGTTCTACAGGTGGAAAAGCCACAGCAGCATCAATGGTGTCTTGATACTGGGTCATGCAGACAAATCCAGCCAGATCAATTGGTCGGGATCGAGTAAAGCCGTCAAAATTCGGATCAACTAAAGCGCGAGTCAGTTCCCGAGCGCGGTCGGCACGGAAATTCACAAACACCACGCTATCGCCATCAGCAACGATGACGGGATCGGCCCCCGGCGGACTGATGGCTGTAGGCTTAACAAACTCATCATTTTCACCGCGTGCATACGCACGTTCTAAGCCCTCGGCGGCAGTATCGGTCTGATAATCCGCCTCGCCCTCAGTGATCAGACGATAAGCCGCCTGTACCCGATCCCAACGCTGGTCACGATCCATGGCATAATAGCGCCCAACCAGCGAAGCGATTTGCCCGCGCCCTAGCTCGGCACATTGGGCTTCCAACGCCGCAATCGAATGGGCTGCGCTGCGCGGCGGGGTGTCGCGGCCATCGAGAAACGCGTGGACATAAATCTGCTCAGCGCCGCGTTGGGCCGCCAGTTGTAGCGCGGCAAATAAGTGCTGCTCATGGCTGTGTACCCCACCGGGTGATAATAAGCCCATGATATGCACAGCGCCACCTTGAGCTACCGCTGCATCAATGGTGGTGCATAAGGCCGGATTGGTGAAAAATTCGCCCTCGTCGATAGCCTTGCTGATGCGGGTGAACTCCTGATACACCACCCGTCCTGCCCCCAAATTCATGTGGCCGACTTCGGAGTTGCCCATTTGACCCTCAGGCAAACCTACCGCCATACCCGAGGTGTTCATGCGCGTTTGGGGATACTCCGCCCACAAATGATCCCATACTGGGGTATGGGCGCGGGTAATGGCGTTATCATCGGTCGCCTCACGACAACCCCAGCCATCAAGAATCAGTAATAGTATTGGTTTCGGCTGCATGAGTGCCTCTCAGTTAGTGCTGCCACGGTGAACAAACTTCAATGGTACGCAAAATGACGGTAAAAGTGTATGACCATCAACTGTAAATCCAGTTGCATTAACTACAATCAGGAGCAATATTAGTGAAAATTAACGGTGTTCATTATCGCACTATTTGGGCTGAAGCCGACGGTCGGGTTGCTATTATCGACCAAACCCAACTGCCCCATCGCTTCACCATCCAAACCCTCAAGACTCTCGATGATGCCGCCACAGCAATCTGTGATATGCAAGTACGCGGCGCGCCCCTGATCGGAGCAACCGCCGCCTATGGGGTCTGTTTAGCCCTGCGCCAAGATTCGAGTGACGACCACTTAGCCCATGCCATCACTCAGTTGGCCGCAACCCGCCCCACGGCGATTAACCTGCGCTGGGCGCTGGAGCAGATGCGCCACGCCCTGCAGAACTGTCCACCCGCACAGCGGGTAGACCAAGCGTATCAACGAGCCGCGGCGTTGTGTGAGGACGATGTCGCGGTGTGCGCGGCCATTGGTCAGTATGGCTTGGAACTCATTCAAGGCATTGCCGCCCGTAAACCCGCTGGACAGCCGGTGAATATTCTCACCCATTGCAACGCTGGGTGGTTGGCTACCGTGGACTGGGGAACCGCCACCGCCCCCATTTACCAAGCGCATGAAGCGGGTATTCCCATACATGTGTGGGTCGATGAAACCCGCCCACGCAATCAAGGAGCCGCTTTAACGGCGTTTGAACTCGGTCACCACGGCGTCAACCACACCCTTATCGTCGATAATGCCGGCGGGCATTTAATGCAACATGGACTCGTTGATCTGTGTATTGTCGGTACGGATCGCACCACGGCTAGCGGGGATGTTGCCAATAAAATCGGCACTTATCTGAAAGCGCTGGCGGCTAAAGACAACGGCGTACCGTTCTACGTCGCCCTGCCCTCAACGACGATTGATTGGACCCTGGATGATGGGGTGCGGGATATACCCATTGAGCAGCGGGCAGCCGAGGAAGTCCTCTGGGTCAACGGGCAAACGGCCGACGGTTCCCTGACCTCGGTGCAGATTGCCCCCGATATCACCCCGGCAGCCAACTACGGTTTTGATGTCACCCCGGCGCGCTTGATCTCCGGTTTAATCACCGAACGGGGTATTGCTACCGCCAGCCGTGCAGGCTTGCAATCGCTCTTTCCTAAGCCAACCACTGTGGATCAGCCTGCCAGTTATTAATCCAATCGGGTAGCACCGCAGCCGGCATCGGCCGGGCAATGCCATAACCTTGGCCTAACTCACAGCCATGCGCTAGCAGCGCCTCGCCGATTTGCCGGGTCTCAACCCCCTCGGCCAACACCAAACGGTCAAAACCGCCTGCCAGGCCGATAATGGCCTTAACGATGGCGCGGTCATTCGCGTCTTGGAGCATATCGCGCACAAAGGTTTGGTCGATTTTGATCATTTTTGCCGGTAATTGCTTGAGATAATTCATTGATGAATACCCTGTACCAAAATCATCGAATGAAAAACGCACCCCGAATGCATTGCAAGCCTGTAGAGTTTCGCTGACCTGCAGAATGTTTTCCAAGGCACTGGTTTCTAGAATTTCCAACTCCAAGCGTTCTGGAGGAATGCCGACATAGTTTTTGAAGTGCTCTATCAGCCGTTCAACAAAATTACAACTTTGTAGATGCTGCGCACTGATATTAACGCTGACGGAGACCTCTAAACCGTGGCGCCGCCAGATACTCATCTGCGCCAATGCACTGTCGATCACCCAATGACCGAGATCAATGGCTAAGGGATGGTTTTCGATATCGGGCAAAAAGGCCCCAGGGGGCAATAAACCCCGTTCGGGATGCTGCCACCGGATCAGGGCTTCTACACCGACAACTTGAGCGGTACGTAGATTCACCTTGGGTTGGTAGTACAGCACAAACTGGTCGGCAAACAAGGCTTCACGGATGTGGGCAATACTTTGATGGTGATTGCGGGTATCACGATCCCGTTCGGCATCAAAGCGGTGAAAATTGTTTTTACCGGTCTGTTTAGCTTGGTACATGGCCTGATCCGCTTGACGTAAGAGCTGATCGGCAGCGACCGCCTCCTCTTGGGGATAATACGTCAAACCGATGCTGGCAGACACGCTCAGCGATTGTCCCTCCACCACACAGGGGCGGGCGACGGCTGATAATAGGCGGCGCATGACCAAATGCGTGGCCACATCGCTGTCTAAATCCGCCAACACCGCCGCGAACTCATCACCGCCCAAGCGAGACAAGGTGTCGCCTTCACGCAAGGCCGAACGCATATTATGCGCCACCACTCTCAACAGTTGATCACCCACGTTGTGACCATACTGGTCATTGATGGCTTGAAAACCGTCCAGGTCGATAAATACCACGGCGAGCCGAGTGTAGGTGCGTTTGGCCATCATCATGGCCTGATAGAGGCGGTCGGCAAATAAGGTGCGGTTGGGCAGCCCAGTCAATACGTCATGATGAATAATATGCTCAAGCTGTTTCGCCTGTTCTTTTTGGGCAGTGATATCGGAAAACAGCACCACAAAGTGACGAATGCAACCACGGGCATCATATACGGCACTGACATTCTGTAAAGCAGCGAAACGTTGACCGTTTTTACGCTGATTCCACAGTTCACCACGCCAGTAGCCGGTTTGCAGTAAAGTCTGCCAATAGGTCTCATAAAAAGCGGGCGGCTGGCACCCACTGCTGAACAAACGGGGATTATGACCAACGACCTCATCACGGCTGTAGCCGGTGATGCGGGTAAATGCAGCATTGGCATCAACAATCGTGCCGTTTGCATCTGTGATGTAAATGCCCTCATGGGCACGGGCAAACACCGTGGCCGCCAAACGGGCATCGGCATTGCGCTCATAACGTAGAATGCTGTAGTGTACGGCGCGATATAATTCAGCACCAGCGCACTGCCTGTTTAGACAATCATCCGCACCGAGCTCAATGGGCGAAGGCGTCACAGCATGAGGCGGCAATTCAGTTAATACTAGAATCGGCGCGTCTATGTAGTGACGACACTGGTCAATGCTGATCGAGGCGGTCACATCCGTTGCATCGATATCTAACAGCACAACGCTGGGTACGCTCTGCTCTCGATCAATACGCTGCCGCGCTACGGTGAGCGAATCGGCAATCACTATGCGAAAGGCATCACCATCATGGGCTAGTAATTTATTGCCTATCTGCTCAGCATCACTCAGTTGCTGGGCAATCACCAATACGACTGGAGGACAGTGGTCTGGCGTGGAATGTACGAGTGTTGGGGTTAGCGTCGGTCTATCGACAACCGGAAGCTCCCCTGTAGTATCGCTATTGGCCTCGACAGAGGCATCGTTCGCTGCTGCCAGCCTAAAACCACGCAACATCATGATTTAATATGCCTTTATGTCAGTGACCCATAGAAAAACAACTTAGAAACCCATACAGTCATTCACCCTGATTACCACAGCTTATAGTCCAGACACTGCCATCCATGATGGCTATAATTGATCTTTAGACCAATCATGTATAGTGACGATACTAGTTTAAACATCAAGCAATGTAAACTACACACTGCGCACTATATTTGACCGGATTGATTGCCCACAAATAGGTAGAATACTATGGCAACGGTGTTGCAGGTGGTTCCTGCTTTAGAATCAGGTGGTGTGGAACGCGGTACGCTAGACATTGCCCATGCTTTGGTC
>PWUP01000074.1 GCA_003562535.1 Gammaproteobacteria bacterium
ATCCAGTCGCATTTTGGCTCGACGTTGGATATCAGCGGGGAATTTGGGTGATACCAATCCTTGGGCGAGTCGGGCGGTTGCCTTGCAACGGTAGCTTTTGATCATGAGAAGGTAATGCCAGGGTACCCATTGCTGTTTACACCGCATTATACTGCGGCACGGTTGTTAAGCGTAATTGATGGTTTATACTGAACAGTGGTATAAACTCAATAGCGTCCGGCACACTTATTGCTTGGATAAGATGATCTCTCGATGTTCATCAGTCATTGGATGAAGTAATAAATTTTTAATACCGGCTAACCAGTGAAACCCGACGTAACACCCGCAACCCGAGCGGTAACCAAGTATAGACACCGGCGGCTAACCGGCGAATCAGGCCAGCGCGCAGCATCAGTTGATGGCTGATAATTTCAGCATCAGCGAGGGTTTCTTTAATGGAGGCGGCAATCAACTCAGAGCCGATAGGGGGTAAGGGATCGAGTTATACGAGCTTGACACTCGCATTGGCTAGGGTTAGTATAGATTTTGTACAACGTAATAAATAAATCCCCACCTCCAAGATTCTCTAACCTCTATCCCCTGCATCTGCAGACGACTATCCATCTTCTTATAGCCTTCCTACAGCAACAGGAGGAATCATGTTAACTTGGACACTGACGTTTCTGGTTATTGCCCTCATTGCGGCTATGCTGGGATTCACCGGCATTGCTGGTATAGCTGCGGAAATTGCCAAAATCATCTTTTTTATCTTTTTGGTCTTGCTGCTGATCTCTCTGGTGGCTCAAGCGCTGCGTGGACGTCCACCGAAAATCTGAGTTGCGCGTACTGTTCCATACATCCTTCATCCAAAAACTTAATTCAAAATTTTAACAACCGGAAGAGACAATGAAAAACTCCCAATACTATGTATGCCGAATGATCTCTTTAGTAGGTGTTCCGCTTATCATGGCGGCGATATTAGTTGCTGGCTGCGGAGACACATCCCAAAACCAAAGGGATGAACCCCTTGAAGAGGCACAAGATGCAATGGAGCAGGCCACTGAAAGTATGGCGGAATTCATGGGTGATGCTTGGGATAATGTCGCAGACTTCAGCGCTGAACAGAGCGACCTGTTTGTGTCAACTTTGCAGGATGCCTACGACGCTATGCAGGATCGTTTTGAATCCCTCCGCTCTGATTCCGAACTTTCTGACGAAGCCAAGGAAAATTTCCAGAATGCTGCAGACGCTTTCCAAGAGCAATTGGAGCAAGCGGGTGATGCATCCTCGGACACATGGGACGCAACCAAAGAAAAAACCCAAGAAGCTTGGGACAATCTGGTTAACGCCTACGAAGAGCTGGAAACCGAAGTAGCGGCCGATTAAGCCATTCAAGCTGGTCACCCGGACACAGGCGTTCAGCCCCCTCACCCTAGCCCTCTCCCCGTGCCGATCCTCTAAGGAACCTTGACTGACGCGCTAGCCAACAGGACTTAACGCTTGACCCACCGCCAACTCAGCCGCCAACAATTGCGGCGTGTGCATCACCGCCAAGCCCAACGCTGGGCGCAGATCAGCGAACCGACACCGTCAAATGCTGCGGCCACTGGCTTGATTATCAGCTATTACGGCAAAATAGCCGTGGTTGAAACCCCAGAGCGGCAACTCGTGCGTTGCACACTGCGCCGCCATATTCCGGCGTTAGCCTGTGGCGATTGGGTGGTCTGGGAACCGCAGCCGGATGGCCAAGGGGTGATTACGGCGCTACAACCTCGGCAGTCATTGCTGGAACGCCCAGACGCCCGCGGGCAGTCACGCCCTGTGGCGGCCAATATCGATCAGATTGCCGTCATCCTTGCGCCTCGTCCTGAACCGAGCGAACTGCTACTGGACGGTTATTTAGTAGCGATTGAGGCCATTGAGGTTAATGCATTAGTGGTTCTCAATAAAGTTGACCTGCTGACGGCTGCTGAATTGGCCGTATGGGCTGAACGCTTAGCCCTGTACTCAAGCATGGGTTATGCCCTGATCCATACCAGTACGCGCCAAACGGAGGGTCTGACTGCGCTGACCGACGCTCTGGCCGGTCACAGCAGCCTGCTGGTCGGGCAATCCGGAGTAGGCAAATCCTCGTTGATTAAAACACTGCTTCCAGAACGCTCCATCGCGATTCAGTCCCTGTCGGCTCGCACCGGGCTGGGCGCTCATACCACCTCGGTCAGCACCCTGTACCATTTACCGAGTGGTGGTGATCTGATTGATTCGCCAGGAGTGCGCAGTTTTGACCCCCCCCGACTTGATGCGCCGCGATTGGCGTGGTGCTTTCGGGAATTTCGCCCATTTTTGTCCCACTGTCGGTTTGCCAATTGCACCCACACGGCAGAACCGGACTGCGCGGTACATAGGGCTGTCGAGCACGGGGCGATCCACCCTCAGCGGCTGCATAACTACCAAATATGGTATAGCACCTTCCAATCATAGCGGATAGCGGTATCATTGGGGCTAAACCCCAAGATCAAAGGCTATGGCATGTCGCAACCGCAACCTATTTATCTGCAAGATTACACCCCACCGAGTCACTGGATCGATCAAGTCGATTTGCACTTCGATTTGGGCGCAACCCATACCGATGTACACGCTAAACTAGCGGTGCGACGCAACACGGCCAGAAATGACCCTGATTTAGTGCTGAACGGCCAGCATCTGGAATTATTAGCAGTACAGCTCGATGGCACCCCACTCAGCCGCGATCAGTATCACTGCGATGAGCAGCAGTTACGTTTCCAAGCACTGCCCGAACAGTTCACGCTGGACATCACCACGCGTCTTTACCCGCAAGACAATACCGCTCTGGAGGGCCTATACCAATCCAGCGGTAATTTCTGCACGCAATGCGAAGCCCAAGGCTTTCGGCGCATCACTTATTTTCTCGACCGTCCTGATGTGATGGCGGTCTATACCACCACCTTAGTCGCCGATCAGCAGCGCTACCCCGTATTGTTGTCTAATGGGAATCCGGTGGCTCAAGGCCAACACCCTGATGGCCGTCACTGGGTCACTTGGCATGATCCCCACCCGAAACCCAGTTATTTATTTGCCTTGATGGCTGGGGATTTGGCTTACCTAGAAGATCACTACACGACGTGTTCCGGACGGGCGGTCAACTTACGCATTTACACCGAAGCCCACCATGTTGAGCAGTGCTACCATGCCATGGAATCGCTGAAAAAAGCCATGCACTGGGACGAACAGGCGTTTGGCTGTGAATACGATTTAGACGTTTACAACATCGTTGCCGTTAGTGATTTCAATATGGGGGCAATGGAAAATAAGGGGTTAAATATCTTCAATACCAAATACGTCTTAGCGCATCCGCAAACCGCCACCGATGACGATTATCAACATGTGGAAAGCGTCATTGCTCATGAGTATTTCCATAACTGGACCGGCAACCGCGTGACCTGCCGAGACTGGTTCCAACTCAGTCTGAAAGAGGGGTTGACGGTCTTCCGTGATCAGCAGTTCTCCGCCGATCAAGGATCACGCGGTGTGAAACGCATTGAAGATGTTAATATTCTCCGTAGTGTACAATTCCCCCAAGACGCTGGCCCCATGGCTCATCCGGTGCGCCCCTATTCGTACATTGAAATCAATAATTTTTACACCGTTACGGTGTATAACAAGGGCGCAGAAGTCATCCGCATGTTGTACCAATTACTGGGTCAAGCGGGTTTTCGACGCGGTATGGACAGTTATTTTCACCGCCATGATGGCCAAGCCGTCACCTGTGATGATTTTGTCACGGCTATGGAAGACGCTAATGGCGTTGATCTCGACCAGTTTCGCCTGTGGTATAGTCAAGTTGGCACCCCAGAGTTATACATCAGTGACCACTATGACGCCGAGAACCAACGCTATACGCTGACAGTGCGCCAACATATACCCGGTCGTGGCCATAAACCCCCGCTGCATATTCCACTGGCCGTCGGGTTATTAGATCCGCAGGGTCAAGATTTACCCCTGCAATTAGTCGCTGAAGAGCGTCCCGCCACGCACGGTACTCGGGTTTTGGCTTTACGTCAGTTGGAGCAGCAGTTTTGTTTTGTCCATATTCCGCAGCGCCCCGTGCCGTCATTATTGCGGGAATTTTCTGCGCCGGTGCACCTGCATTATGATTATTCCGATGCGGAGTTACGCTTTTTATTGGCGCATGACAGCGATGATTTTAACCGCTGGGAGGCCAGTCAGCGACTGATTATCCGCACCATGATGACGCTGATTCAAGCCCGCCAGGCGGGTCAAACCTTTACCCTACCGCCCCCTTTGCTGGAGACCTTAGGCCAGGTGCTCAGTGCGGAGTCTATTGATCCCGCTCTGTGCGCTTTAATTCTCACTTTGCCGAGCGAGACGTATCTGGCCGAGCAGATGCAGCCTGTTGATGTCGATGGCATCCATGCAGTACGCACCGAACTCAAACACGCTGTGGCCACGGCATTAGGTGAGGCGCTACACAGCCGCTATCACAGCCTGTCTGGCCTATCGAGCGCCTGCAACACTCCACACGCTATGGGTCAACGCCGCTTGAAAAATGTCTGTTTAAGTTATCTGGCCACGCAAGTAGAGGGTCGGCAATCAGCGCTTAAGCAGTACCAACAGGCCACGACCATGACGGATCAATTGGCCGCTCTACAAGCCCTAACGTACAGTGACAGCGATGAGCGCGAAGCGGTGCTGGCGGACTTTTTCACGCGCTGGGCGCATGAGCCTCTGGTGGTGGATAAATGGTTTCGGCTGCAAGCCAGCGCCCCGCGCATGGACGTACTCCAGCAGATACAGCCCTTACTCGACCATCCGGCTTTTGAAATCCGCAACCCGAATAAAGTCTATGCCCTCATCGGCGCGTTCAGCCACAACCCCTGTGGCTTCCATGCCGCCGACGGCAGCGGCTACGCTTTTGTTGCTGAAAATATTATTGCCCTAGACACGCTGAACCCGCAAGTCGCCGCCCGTCTGCTCGGTGCCTACACCCGCTGGCGTAAGTACGATGCCGATCGCCAACACTATATGCGCACGGCATTACAACGTATTCTAGCCAAACCAAATGTTTCACCCGATGTGTACGAAATTGCGGCTAAAAGCCTGGGCGGTTAGTGCACTGTAGCCATTTGTTCTGATGACCCGATGCCTAGTAATCATTCAGTTCCCTCACCCCAACCCTCTCCCCAAGGGAGAGGGCGTTTAAGGCCGGGGGTCTGAACGCTTACGCTGCCTATTGAAAACCGCGTAGGATGGGGCAAGCAACAAACCGCACCGGTAAAATTTTAGTTAGAGACTTAACCGTGTTAAATACGTTAAAATAAGCTTAAGTCGGTATTTATAACCGACAACCACCGAGGAGCAGCATCGCGATGACATCAGAATCCCCCCAAACCAGTGGCCTTGATGCCACTCGAATGAGCCAGACCCTAGGCGAAATCGCCAGCAAAAGCCAAAACCTAGTCAATGAATTTCTGCAACGTCAGGTCAATGATGGTTCGCTGGGTATGACTGATATGACCAACATTAATCGGGCGTTTATGGAGATGAGCCAACGCTTGATGACCGACCCCAACCGCCTGATGGAGGCACAACTGCGTCTGTGGCAAGACTATCTTGATTTGTGGCAAAAAAGTGCGGTGGCCTGGTGGGGACAATCCAGCAAACCGGTTGTGACACCGGCCAGCAGCGACCGACGTTTTCGCCATGAGGACTGGCAGCAGCAGTTTGTGTTTGACTACATCAAGCAGTCGTATCTGCTCACCGCCCGCTGGTTACACTCCACCGTGACAGAAACCCAAGGATTGGACGATAAAACACGACGCAAACTGGATTTTTACACTCGACAATTTGTCGATGCGCTAGCGCCCACGAATTTCCCAGTCACCAATCCCGAAGTGCTGCGGGCAACCCTAGATTCCGGTGGGGAAAATTTGCTTAATGGACTGAATAATTTATTGAGTGATCTCGAACGAGGCAAAGGCAAGCTGCACATCCGCCAAACCGATTTAAACCACTTCGAACCAGGACGCAATATTGCTGCCAGCCCAGGTCAAGTCATTTACCAAAACGAGCTGATGCAGCTCATCCAGTATCAGCCCAGTACTGAGCAAGTGTATCGACGGCCTTTATTGATCGTACCACCGTGGATCAATAAGTTTTATATTCTTGATCTGCGCGAAAAGAACTCCTACATCAAATGGTGCGTTGAGCAGGGCTTCACCGTGTTTGTCATCTCTTGGGTTAATCCCGATGAGCGCTTGGCGGAGAAAAACTTTGAAGACTATCTCCAGACGGGGCTGTTAACTGCGCTGGATACCGTCGAGCAAGTGACGGGTGAAGCGGAAATCAATACAGTCGGCTACTGTTTAGGCGGTACCCTATTGGCCACGGCGGCTGCCTATCTGGCCAGTTGTGAGGATCAGCGGCTGAAATCATGTACCTTTTTCACCACCATGTTGGATTTCACCCAACCTGGTGAACTGGAAGTGTTCATCGATGAAGAAGAACTCACCGCCTTGGAGCAACGCATGGAGCAACGCGGCTATTTGGACGGTGCGGATATGGCCACCACGTTCAATATGCTGCGGGCTAACGATCTAATTTGGTCATTCTTTGTCAACAACTACCTGCTGGGTAAAGAACCCTTTCCGTTTGATTTATTATATTGGAACTCTGATTCCACCCGCATGCCTGCGGCCATGCACAGCTTTTATCTGCGCAATATGTACCAAAACAATCTACTCAAAGAACCGGGGGGCATCACGCTGCTCGGTAAACCCATTGATCTTGGTAAGCTCACTGTGCCGGTGTATTCGGTTGCGGCCTGCGAGGATCACATTGCCCCATGGACTTCGGTGTATAGCGGGGCGCACTTACTCTCCGGACCGGTGCGTTTCGTATTGGGCGGTTCCGGACATATTGCCGGCATTATTAACCCCCCAGCCGCAGGTAAATACCACTATTGGACACGCGACACCCTGGATGCAAACCCTGAGCAGTGGTTCCAAGCCGCTGAACGCCATGAAGGCTCTTGGTGGACGGACTGGCTAGAATGGGTGTCGGCGCAAGCGCCGGAGCGGGTTGCCGCGCGTATCCCCGGTGAGGGGCCATTAGCGGCTCTGGAGGCCGCCCCCGGCAGTTATGTGCGTCAACGGTCTAACCACTGAACTCAGCAAGTTTGGCTCGATTATTGCTAGATGTCATCGGTTGGTAACCAGTCGGCCCGAATCGCCGCTGGTTGCGCCGACAAGCACTACAGCGCGCCCCTAGCAATCGCGCACTCACAGTCTAGATACGGAGTCTGCCATGGTTACTCTGGCTCATGCCCCTACGACCAGCACTGATTTTGAACATTGGCTCAGCACATTGAATGCACGCTGGGCTAACGACCGCCGTGAACATTTACGCCACGCCCACGCAACGGCACTGCGCTGCCTACCCGATAGTCGTACCGGTCTAACGGCGGCGGGTTTACTCACTTCATTGCGCCTTGATTACGAGGCCGTGTGCGCGGCCATACTTCAAGAGGCGGTTGACCAACACATTCTGTCACGTTCTGACATACGGGCTGAGTTCGGCGATGGCGTGGCCAAGTTGATCAAAGGGGTTTCGCGCCTAGAGCTGATTGGGATGCTCCACCAGAGGGGGCCACAAACACCGCAACAAATCGAAGGGTTGCGCAAAATGTTGCTGGCTATGGCCAAAGACATTCGGGTGGTAGTGATTAAACTGGCTCTGCGCCTATGTCAGATGCGAGATATTGATCAACTCCCCGAAACCCAGCGGCATGCCTTTGCTCAAGAAACCCTAGATATTTTTGCGCCACTGGCCAACCGTTTGGGTATCGGCCAATTCAAATGGGAGCTGGAGGATTTAGCGCTGCGGACGCTCGACCCAGACAGCTATAAAACCATTGCCCGTGCTTTGGATGAACGCCGCACTGACCGCGAACGCTATATTAAAAAGGTACTCAGTGAACTGGCTAGAGCGCTGCGGCGCTGCAAGCTGCACTCCGAACTCAGTGGTCGGGTCAAACACATTTACAGCATCTGGCGCAAAATGCAGCGTAAGCGTTTAGCCTTTGATCAAATCTTCGATGTCCGAGCGGTGCGCTTGTTGGTGCCGACGGTTGAAGACTGTTACGCCGCGCTCAGTGTGGTGCACACGTTGTGGAAAAACTTACCCCATGAATTTGATGATTACATCGCCCAACCCAAAGAAAACGGCTATCAGTCACTGCATACGGCGGTTATCGGCCCAGAAGGCAAGGTACTGGAAGTACAAATCCGCACCTTAGACATGCACCATAGCGCTGAACTGGGCGTGGCCGCACACTGGCGTTATAAAGAAGGCTCCCAGTCCCAAGAATCTGCTTTTGAACAACAAATTGCTTGGTTACGGCGTCTATTAGAGTTGAAAGACAGTGATCACAGTGCCGATGAGGTCATCGACTACTTTAAAGCGGAAGTCTTTCATGATCAGGTTTATGTCGTCACTCCAAGGGGCGATGTGATCGGTCTGACTCAAGGCGCGACGCCCTTGGATTTTGCCTACTTGGTACACACCGAAGTCGGCCACCGCTGCCGTGGGGCCAAAGTCAACAGCCGCATCGTACCGCTGAACTATGAGCTGGCCAATGGCGATCATGTGGAAATCATCACCGCCAAAACCGGCGGCCCGAATCGCAACTGGCTGCGTCCTCATCTCGGCTATCTGAAAACGTCACGCGCCCGCGCTAAGGTGCGTCATTGGTTCCGCCAACAAAATCGAGAAAAAATCATCATGGCGGGGCGCACCACCTTAGAACAAGAACTCCAGCGGCTGGGGCTGAATCTGCGCCAAGTCAATCTGGATCAGTTGGCCGCTCGGTTCAATGGCAAAAAAGCCGAAGACTTATTTCTCAATATTGGCAATGAGGAATTGTCCAGCGTCAGTGTGATCAATGCCCTGCAAGATCAGCTCATGCCCGAACCTGAGCAGGAATTTGTGCCGATCAATCGCCATCGTGCCCGCCAGCAAGACCAAGCGGGCAATGATGTGCGCATCCTCGGGGTGGGGAATCTACTGACTCAGATTGCCGGTTGCTGTAAGCCTGTGCCGTATGAGCCGATTATTGGCTTTATCACTCAAGGGCGTGGGGTGTCGATTCATCGCCGCGACTGCGCGAATCTCGTCAACTTGGAGACTTTCCACCAAGAGCGTTTTATTGAAGTGGAGTGGGGTCAAGAGGACAATACCGCCTACGCCGTTGAGCTGGAAATCGATGCCTTTGACCGCACGGGATTGCTGCGCGACATCACCGAAGTCTTAGCCAATGAGCGCGCCAATGTGCTGGCTGTCAACACCCTGACCGATACCAGCACCTTCAGCGCGACCCTGACCATGACAGTCGAAGTCACCGATCTGGCTCAGCTCAGTCGGCTTATGGATCGGATTGTCCAACTACCCAATGTGTTTTCGGTGCATCGTATACAGCATTGAGCTTTAGGTAAGCACTTAGACACCTAGTGCATTTTTTTCGTATAATTAACCGTTTTTATCTTGTTCAAGGAATTAGTACCATGCGCAGCCATTACTGCGGTCAAGTTACCGAACACTGTCTCGATCAAACCCTCACTGTATGTGGTTGGGTGTACCGTCGGCGTGACCACGGCGGTGTGATTTTTATTGATCTGCGTGATCGCGAGGGATTCGTTCAAGTGGTTATTGACCCTGACACCCCCGAAGCCTTTGCCAACGCCGAGCGGGTGCGTAATGAGTACGTTGTGCAGGTGCACGGTCGAGTGCGGTTGCGACCGGAAGGGACGCAGAATCTTAGTTTACCCACTGGGCGCATTGAGATTTTAACTCACCAGCTCACCATACTGAACGCCTCAGCACCGATTCCCTTCCAAATTGATGATGAAGAGGTCTCCGAAGAAGTGCGGCTGCGTTATCGGTATTTGGATCTGCGCCGCCCCGATATGCAGCAGCGTTTGCTGTTGCGGGCGCGGGTCAGCAGCACAATTCGTCAGTTTATGGATCAACACGGTTTCATCGATATTGAAACCCCGATGCTGACCCGAGCCACTCCCGAAGGTGCGCGGGATTATCTGGTGCCGAGCCGTACCCATCCGGGCAGTTTTTTTGCGTTACCGCAATCACCGCAGTTGTTCAAGCAATTACTGATGATGGCTGGCTATGACCGCTATTATCAAATCGTCCGCTGTTTTCGTGATGAAGATCTGCGGGCGGATCGGCAACCGGAATTCACCCAGCTTGATGTAGAAACCAGCTTTCTCGATGAAACCGCAATTACCACACTCATGGAGGCTTTAATCCGCCACCTGTTCCGTGAGGTGTTGGCGGTGGAGTTACCCGATCCCTTTCCACGGCTGGCCTATGCTGAAGCCCTGAAGCGTTATGGCTCGGATAAACCCGATTTACGCATTCCACTGGAGCTGGTGGAGTTGTCCGATCTGATGGGTGAAGTGGATTTCAAGGTGTTTTCCGGCCCCGCACTCGACCCGCAAGGGCGGGTTGCGGCATTGCGCTTGCCTGCGGGCAGTAAACTGACCCGCAAGGACATCGACGGCTACACCGAGTTTGTAGGCCGTTATGGTGCCAAGGGTCTGGCTTATATCAAGGTTAATGATTGCACCAGCGGGCGCGAAGGGCTGCAATCTCCCATTGTCAAATTTTTACCGGATGCGGTACTGCACGGTATTTTGCAGCGTACCGCCGCTGAGAACGGCGATGTGATTTTCTTTGGTGCGGATCGGGCTGAAATCGTCAATGATGCTCTAGGGGCGCTGCGGGTGCGCCTCGGTCATGATTTAGGACTAGTCGAGGAGCGCTGGGCACCGCTGTGGGTGGTGGAATTCCCAATGTTTGAATGGGATACCAAGGAAAAACGTTGGAATGCCCTGCATCATCCCTTTACCGCACCACGCGATGAATCGCCAGACGCCTTAGTGGCTGATCCCGGCCGGTCGCTATCGCGAGCGTACGATATAGTGTTAAACGGCACTGAAATTGGTGGAGGTTCGGTACGGATTCATAACCCGACTATGCAGCAGGCGGTGTTTGATATTCTCGGCATCGGTGCCGAGGAAGCGCAGAGCAAGTTTGGGTTCTTACTGGATGCCCTGCGTTTTGGTTGCCCGCCGCACGGGGGGATTGCCTTTGGCCTAGATCGGTTGGTGATGCTGATGGCCGGTGCGCGTTCCATCCGCGATGTGATTGCCTTTCCCAAAACCCAGACTGCGGCTTGCGTGCTGACTCAAGCGCCCGCGCCGGTTGCTGAGGCACAACTGCATGAGTTGAATCTGCGGTTACGTCGAGTGCCTTAGTCGTATTTAATCCACTGAGTACATATAGCCCGTCATGGCTATTCCCAATCTGGTGGCCCGTTCCTTGTATGTCGAACGGCTGCAAGAACTGTGGCACCCGATGAGATGGCTTAACCGAACCACCGTACAGCGGGGTTCTTATGGTCATTGCAGGGAGCAAAAAACAGGGTGATGAGTCGGTACTCGATGTGGTGTTGGGTGTAGCATTGATGTGCCGTTGTGTGTGATCCTATACTCGGTAGGAGTTATCCGCTATTCTGAGCGCGTAAGTAGGGGCACGGCGCGCCGTGCCCCTACTGCGCCCTCTAACGACCGACCGATCCACAACATCCGATGAAACCGCTTCTCGATCCTAAAAACGATTACGTCTTCAAACGGCTGTTTGCCGAAACCCCCGAACGGCTCACCGCCCTGATTAACGACCTGCGCCCCGATTTACCCGCGATCACGGTGGTCGAGATCCTCA
>PWUP01000221.1 GCA_003562535.1 Gammaproteobacteria bacterium
AACAGTGTGAATTCCCAACTCGTTGGCGGCTCGCATCACCCGAATGGCAATTTCACTGCGATTAGCAATCAACAAACGCTGGATGGATCGGCTGGTTTTCGGCATAACAGGTCAACCCTAAAAAATTGGCTAATCGGGAATTATCGCAATGTCGCAGCGCAACAGCAAATGCAATGCACTTGCCTTTTAGCGAGCTTGCGCATAACTTGCGCACACAACATCATGACAACTATTGCTGAGACTCCACTATGTCTGAACAATTGCTTTTCCTATTCCCCGGCCAAGGGGCGCAATATGCCGGCATTGGCAGCGATCTACACCGCGAATACGCCAGCGCCCGCCAAGTGTATACCATCGCCAGCGACGTACTGGGCTATGACATCGCTGAACTCAGCTTTAGCGGCCCGGAAGACCGACTCAAACTCACCCGCTACACTCAACCGGTGTTGCTCACTCATCACATCGCCTGTTTGACGGTATTCCGTGAGCTCACCGCTAACCAGGTACACCCGCAACTCAGTGGCGGCCACAGTCTGGGTGAGTACTCCGCCTTGGTCGCCGCTGGAGTATTGGACTTTACCACCGCGCTGCGATTGGTGCAGAAACGCGGCGAACTCATGGGCGAATTTGGTGCCGGTGAGATGTCCGCCCTGCCGCTGGAATTCAGTGCAGCCCAGCCGCTGGCTGAGAAGTATTGCTGTGCGGTAGCCGGTTTAAATCTCAAGGATCAAATCGTGGTGGGCGGTCTGCCTGCCGATCTTGACCGCCTGGAAGCCGAACTGGCCGAGACCCAACCGCGCAAACGTCCGGTACGCTTAAAAACCGAGGGCGCTTTCCATACCTATTACATGGTCAGCGCTGCTCAGGAATACCGCGCTGTGCTGGAAACTGCTGAATTTCAACCCAGCAGTGTTCAGGTGCTGTCGAACTATACCGGCGGTATCCATACGACGGATCCCGATACCATTCGTACTCGCTTATTTTTCCAGTTGTTTAATCCGGTGCGTTGGGTTGATAATTTGCACACCGCACTGGCTGGCGGTATCACCCGCATCATTGAATTCGGCGGCGGTATCGGCAAGGGCGAAACGCCTGCGGAGAAACGTCCCAATCTGGAGGGCATGATCAAAAAGATTCAGCGCGGTACGGACTATGCGGCTAAATATCACGCCGCGATTAACCAAGCCACTCTGAGCAACACGGCAGAGGCGCTGCACTCGTTAACTGCTCGCGCCTGAACCCTGCAGGTGGGCATAGCCCATAAGTTGCTTTAAGAAAGCGTCCTAAGCCTCAACCTGTTCTATTCCGCCATGGATTGGCGGAGTAATGGCACTCATCGAATTTAAATGGTTATGATTTTATGATCTTACAGGTTGCTGTGCCTTCACCCTTGCGGCGCTGGTTTGATTATTTACCCCCAAAGGATACTGATCCAGCAATATTGCAACCGGGTATGCGGTTGCGTTTGCCATTCGGTCGCCGGACGCTGGTAGGAGTGTTGTGCGCCATCCGCACCCACAGTGCAGTCGATCCCGCTCGACTCAAAGCGGTATTGGCAGTGCTGGACTCCGAACCCCTATTACCCACGCCAGAACTCCGGCTCTTGCTATGGGCGCAACAGTATTACCACCATGCGCCCGGCGAGGTGATCCAAACCGCTTTGCCCAAATTATTGCGTCAAGGGCAACCGGCTGTTGCCCAGCGTCAAGCCGTCTGGCAATTGACAACTGCTGGACAGACGGCGCTGGCGGAGGACAAGCTTAATCGTGCGCCTAAACAACGCGAGGTCGCCGAATTATTACAGGCTCAAGCGGCGGGAGTGAGTGCCGAGCAGTTGCGCTTGATTGTGCCTAACGCCCTACCCGCCGTGCGCCAGTTGCTTGAGAAAGGCTGGGTCGTGTCCACCTCGGCTCGTTGCCAAATTACTCCGCGGTCAGCAACCGCGCCGCGCTTAAGTGCCGCGCAACAACAGGCGATTGATCAGGTTGATGGCGTATTAGGACGCTTTCGCGCGTTTTTGCTGGATGGGGTGACCGGTAGCGGCAAAACAGAAGTGTATTTGCAACTGATTGAGCGGGTGATACAGCGCGGTGAGCAAATCTTGGTTTTAGTGCCTGAGATCAGCCTGACGCCGCAGTTATTGCACCGCTTTGAGTGCCGTTTACCGGTACCGCTGGCGGTATTGCACTCGGCATTAAGTGCTCGTGAGCGTTTGAATGCTTGGCTGGCCGCCCGCTCGGGAGAGGCGCGAGTGGTGATTGGTACCCGTTCAGCGGTGTTTGTCCCGTTGCAGCGCTTGGGTTTAATCCTTATTGATGAAGAGCATGACCCCTCATTTAAACAGCAAGAGGGGTTTCGTTATCATGCCCGTGATTTAGCAGTGGTGCGCGCCCAACAAGCCAAGATTCCTGTGCTGTTAGGCTCGGCAACACCAGCGTTAGAAAGTGTACATAATGTCGCTCGGGGGCGCTATCAGCGCTTAGCCTTGCCGGAACGGGTTGGTGGTGCACGTCCCCCCCATGTCCAAACCTTGGATCTGCGCGGTCAGACGCTTGACGAAGGCTTAGCCTTACCTTTAATCGCCCGCATTCGTGATCATTTACAGCGTGGCGAACAGGCGCTGTTGTTTGTTAATCGACGCGGCTATTCGCCCACGTTGATGTGTCATGAATGCGGCTGGTTGGGTAATTGTCAGCACTGCGATGCACGGCTGACCTTGCATTTACGTCGCCAGCGTTTAATCTGCCACCATTGCGGTCACATTCAACCCCTGCCCCGGCACTGCCCGGACTGCGGCAGTGTGGATTTACGCGCCTTGGGTGAGGGCACCGAGCGGATAGAGCAGGCATTACAACGCCACTTCCCGGAGGTGGGTATTGCGCGGATTGATCGCGACAGCACCCGACGGCGCGGCAGTTTGCAACAATTATTGGATGATGTTCACGGTGGGGTGCGGCCTTTATTGCTGGGCACCCAAATGCTGGCCAAGGGGCATCATTTCCCTGAAGTGACCCTAGTCGCCATCATTAATGCCGATCAGGGGCTGTTCAGTGCGGATTATCGTGCCAGTGAGCGTTTAGCACAGATGATTGTGCAAGTGGCTGGGCGAGCGGGGCGGGCAGAAAAACCCGGTGTGGTGCTGATTCAGACCCATCATCCCCAGCACCCGCTGTTGCAACAACTGGCGCAGTCAGGCTATGCAGCCTTTGCCACCCAAGCATTGGCTGAGCGCCAGGCCACACAGTTGCCACCTTATACCTATCAAGTGCTGCTACGCGCTGAAGCTGAGCAAGCAAGCGCTGCTCAAGATTTTCTGGCACAAGCGGCTGCGCTAGGCCAGCCCTTGACTGAAGACGTAGAGTTTCTCGGACCAGTACCGGCACCGATGGAACGCCGTGCAGGACGTTATCGAGCCCAGTTATTGCTCCAGGCTCACCAACGTCTTAGCCTCCATAGTTTTTTACAGACCTGGTTGGAGGAGTTGGACGCGCTCCCGGCAGGACGCCGGGTACGCTGGTCGGTGGACGTTGATCCCATAGACTTATTTTAATGCGCAACAGCGGTGATCAATCCCCGCGATCGAGATATTTGAGCTTATCCGGTTTACCCGCCCACTCATCGGCATCCGGTGGTGGGTCTTTATGGGCAGTAATCACCGGCCATTTGCGGGCAAGTTCCGCATTAAGAGCAAGAAAGTGTTCTTGATCTGCTGGTAAATCATCCTCAGAGACAATGGCCTCAGCGGGACACTCGGGTTCGCATAAGGTGCAGTCGATACATTCTTCTGGGTCAATGACCAAGAAATTAGGTCCTTCGTGGAAACAGTCTACTGGGCAGACCTCGACGCAATCCGTGTACTTACACTTAATGCATTGTTCAGTTACTACAAATGTCATAAAACGACTCCAAACATCCTCACAGGGGTGACAGTATGCATGATATAACGATCAGCGCAGTGACGTTAAGCCTTTTGCACCGGGGCGCACTCAGCCATTATAGCACGCAGCCGATACACCAGATCGAGCGCTTGGCGCGGGCTGAGAGTATCCGGATCGACGGCTTCTAAAGCGGTGATCAAGGGTGAAGGTTGCGGCGTTGCTGTTGACTCTGGCGCAGCCGGTTCAGGTAAAAACAGCGCTTGTTGTCCCGCATGGGCTGGACCTGCCTGATGTTCAAGCTCAGCGAGATAGGTTTGCGCTTGGCGGATCACGGGCTTCGGTACACCGGCTAAGGCCGCCACCTGCAAGCCATAGCTGCGATCTGCCGGGCCGTCTTGCACCGCATGCAGAAACACAATGCGGTCCTCATGCTCAATGGCATCGAGATGCACATTGGCTGTTTTGGCTAACTCCGCAGGCAGCCGAGTCAGCTCAAAATAATGGGTGGCGAATAAGGTCAAGGCTCCAATGGCGGCTAAATGCCATGCCGTAGCACGGGCTAAGGCCAAGCCATCAAAAGTACTGGTGCCCCGTCCGATTTCATCCAGCAAAACTAGGCTATGGGCAGTGGCGTTATTGAGAATTTCAGCCGTTTCGGTCATCTCCACCATAAACGTTGAGCGACCACCGGCTAAATCATCGGCGGCACCGATGCGGGTGAAAATCCGATCAATCGGCCCAATCACTGCGCGCTGAGCGGGCACATAGCTGCCTATATGCGCCAAAATGACAATCAAGGCCGCTTGGCGCATATAGGTGCTTTTACCCCCCATATTGGGGCCGGTGACAATCAGCAGACGGCGGTGATCATCGAGGTGGACATCATTAGCCACAAACGGCTGTTGGGTGCTGTGCTCAACGACCAGATGGCGTCCGCGCTCAATAGACAAGCCCGGCGTTGTGCTGAGTTCTGCGGGAGCTAACTGTAAACTTAAAGCGCGTTCGGCCAGTGCGGCCAATACATCAAGCTCGGCCAGTGCGGTTGTGATCTGTTGCAACACCGGTAATTCAGTAATCAATCGCTGCAATAGATCGTCATACAGTTGTTTTTCATGCGCTAATGCGCGTTCCCGAGCGCTGAGCACTTGATGCTCAAAGTCTTTTAGCTCCGGTGTGATATAACGCTCTGTACCTTTTAGCGTTTGCCGGCGGCTGTAATCGGCGGGGACGTGGTCCGCTTGACTGCGGCTGATTTCAATATAGTACCCGTGGACACGATTATAGCCGACTTTGAGTTTATCTAAGCCGGTACGCTGGCGCTCACGGGTTTCAAGTTCCAGCAAATACTCATCGGCGTTCTCGCTGATACGCCGCAGTTGATCCAGCTCAGCGTCATAGCCGGGGGCGATGACCCCACCATCACGGATCAATGCGGGTGGAGCATCAATCAGCGCCTGTTGCAAGCGTTCTAAGGTCTGGGGTTGCTCCGCCGCCGCTGCCGCTAGGGCGGTGAGCCGGTGAGCGGGTAAGTCGTGGAGTAATTCGGCTAATGCGGGCAAACGGCTTAATGCGGTGCGCAACCCGATCAAGTCCCGTGGACGAGCCGATTGCAGGGCGATACGTGCGAGAATCCGTTCCACATCGCCGATGCCTTGGAGTTGCGCCCGTAAGGGGTCAATGGCGTGGTGATCCAGTAATACGGTCACTGCCTGTTGACGAGCGTCTAGTATAGAACGCTGGCGTAGGGGGCGATTAATCCAGCGCCGCAGCAATCGCCCCCCCATGGGGGTCACTGTGGTGTCCATCACGCCCACCAGCGTCTGGCTAGCCTCGCCGCTGAGGCTGTATTCCAGCTCTAAATTACGGCGGGCGGTGGCGTCTAAAATGACGGCATCACCCAGTTGCTCGACGGTTAAGCCGGTGATATGCGGCAATGCACTGCGCTGGGTGTCACGCACATAGTGCAGCAAGCCACCCGCCGCAGCGATAGCAGGATCTAAGCCACGACAGCCAAAGCCCTCTAAGCCGTGTACTTGCAACTGTTGGCATAACTCCCGTTGAGCTTGTTCAGTGTCAAAATACCACGGTGGCTGGCGGCGTAGGGGGCGACCCTCGGCCAGTTCTGCGGGGCAGTGCAAATCTTCGGCCAGCAACACCTCCGCTGGACGCAGGCGCTCTAACTCGCCTAATAGTTCACTGTCTTCAGTCAGTTCTTGCAGACTGAAACGCCCCGCACCCAAATCCAGCCATGCCAAGCCCCAACGCTTGGCATGATAATGCAAAGCCGCAATCAGATTATCACGGTGCTCATCCAGTAACGCTTCGTCGGTCAGCGTACCCGGGGTAACAATTCGCACCACGCGCCGTTCCACCGGCCCCCGTGCGCTGTTGGGATCGCCGATTTGCTCACAAATGGCTACGGATTCGCCCAATTTGACCAGTCTAGCCAGATAGCTTTCCAGAGCATGATAGGGCACACCAGCCATAGGGATCGGCTGCCCTGCAGAGTGACCACGGGTGGTGAGGGTAATGTCCAGTAAACCTGCGGCGCGTTCGGCATCGGCGTAAAACAGTTCATAGAAGTCCCCCATCCGATACAGCAATAAGATATCGGGATGTTGCGCCTTGAGACGCAGATACTGCTGCATCATGGGGGTGTGTTCGGTGTTGGTGTTCACGCGCACGCGCTTAACCCAAATGCGAGGGATGCAGTGCGTTGCTCACCGGCAAGCGGTTAATAAACACTGAGCGTTATAAGCGCGACAGCACGGTTTGCGCCGCGTTCAGGGTAGCGTCCAACTCAGCCTCACCATGAGCCGAGGACATGAAGCCCGCTTCAAATGCGGACGGTGCTAAATACACACCTTGTTCCAACATGCCGTGGAAAAAGCGCTTAAAGCGTTCGACATCACAGGCCATGACCTGGGCATAACGGGTAATGCGCTCTTCCTCACTGAAGAAAAAGCCGAACATGCCGCCAGCGTAGTTGGTGGTCAACGGCACTCCGGCTTTGCGGGCCATGCCTTGCAACTCCGTACACAACCGCTCACAGTGGGCTGCCAAACGCTCATGAAAACCGGGTTCAGTCACCAGTTCCAGAGTCGCCAGTCCTGCCGTCATCGCGACTGGATTACCCGACAGGGTACCGGCCTGATACACCGGCCCTAAGGGCGATAACTGCGCCATGATCTCGCGCCGCCCCCCAAAAGCACCCACCGGCATACCGCCACCGATCACCTTGCCGAAAGCGGTCACATCTGGAGTCACCTGATATTTAGCCTGCGCACCGCCGAGCGCCACCCGAAAACCGGTCATGACTTCATCAAAGATCAGGACAATGCCGTGTTGATCACAAAGGCTGCGCAGCCCTTGCAGAAAGCCCGGTTCGGGCAGCACACAGTTCATATTGCCGGCCACCGGCTCGACGATGATACAGGCAATGTCGTCACCAAACTGAGTGCAGGCGGTTTCTACCTCAGCGAGATCGTTAAACGTCAGTGTGAGGGTGTGCGCCACGACTTCTGGGGGCACGCCGGGTGAGGTTGGCACGCCCAAGGTCAGCGCCCCGCTGCCGGCTTTGACCAACAGGCAATCGGAATGGCCGTGGTAACAACCCTCAAATTTGATGATTTTATTGCGCCCAGTATAGCCACGGGCGAGGCGAATCGCGCTCATGGTGGCTTCCGTGCCCGAGCTGCAAAACCGCACTTGCTCCACCGAAGGCACTAAGTCGCAAACTTTACGCGCCATATCGGTTTCCAGCGCACTGGGGGCACCGAAACTCAGGCCATGAGCGGCGACAGCCTGAACCGCCTCAATGACCTGGGGGTGGGCATGCCCGGCAATCATCGGCCCCCAAGAGCCGACGTAATCGATATAGCGGCGGTCATCTTCATCGTAAATATAGGCACCGGCCGCGCGTTTGAAAAACAGTGGAGTACCCCCGACACTTTTGAAAGCCCGCACAGGTGAATTCACCCCGCCGGGGATGACTTGTTGGGCGGCTGCGAATAGGGTTTGTGAACGTGACATACCGTAATTTCCTCTGAGACGATTAATCCAAAACGCCACGGTATCAAGACTCAACTGCGCTGACCAGTGCCAAATTGCTGCTTGCTTATTGCCGCCGCCGGAAAGCGATGGCGGTGGTGTTATCGCCACGGTTGTTAGGTTCTGCTGCAATGCGTTGGCTGAGCTCGGCAAAGGTCTGATCTAATTGTTTGCCCAGCGGCAGATCCGTCCGCGTCAGTAACTGTGACCAGCGTTGCACAAAGGGCTGAGGTTGGCGCACATGCCACAGACCATCGCTGGACAATAGGTAAGTGTAGCCGCTGTACAGATCCAAGGTACGCCGATCACCCTTGCCGCGCAGAAACGTGGGTAAATTGCCATCATGCAATTCAAATAACCCAGTACCTAGCCGGTCATGACGGCCTGTCAAGCTCAGGCTGTTACCGAGCACAAAGGCTTGGCTGATCTGATGGCTGGTGTGTTGATGCACCTGCTCATACCAGTCATGCGGGTCAAGCACGCCGAGTAAGGCCAGCCGAGTGGCGGGGACATGATCAATCGTTAGCGCGCTGGCACCTTGGGTATCAATGGCGTAAAAGCGCGAATCCCCAACATGAAACAATAAAGCCGGACCGACCGGCGGAATCTCTAGCAAGGTCAGGGTACAGCCCGGTTCAGCACCATTACGGTGCAACTCGGTATGCAGACGCTGATGCAAGCGTTCCAAGGCATCACTGAGCGCACCGATATTGGTGGTGGCTGGGATTTCTAACAGTCCGGCAACGGTTTGTTCGGCGGTCACACGGCCATCGGCGTGTCCACCCATGCCGTCTAAAATCGCCAAGCGCAGATGTCCCGTGGGCCAGCGGGCGTACTGCGTGTACTGGGGCTGTTGATCGCGCAGAAACTGTGCCTGACCGTTGCCATCAACCAGTAGGTAATTGTCTTGATTTTCCTTGCGTCCATTAGCCACCGGAGCGCATAAGGTTTTTACCGCCACCTCAAACGGGCCGAAAGCGTGTTCAGCATGGGCATCCATTAAAACTGTCCTCAAGGCCGACAACGGGCAAGTTGTTGTTCATAGCGATTAGCCTGATTCTGTACTCGACGGGCGACTGTCATAAGCCACGGTTTGCTGCGATAACTGCCACGGCGATAACCGCCATGCCCCTCATGATAAGCCAAGTAAAGATTATACGCATCATTGCGGGCAATCCCATTAATGCGGTGTGACTGGGTATGGTACCAAGCGACAAAATGCGCAGCATCTTTGAAACGCGAGCGGCGCTGTAATCTACTGCCACCAGTGGACTCCAAATACCAGTCCCAGGTGCCATCCAAGGCTTGAGCATAGCCATAGGCGCTGCTTTGGCGTTTCCACGGGATAAATCCCAGCAAACGGCGGCGTGGGGGGCGGGCTTTAGCCTCAAAGCGTGACTCCTGCCAAATAGTCGCCAGAATAATCGATTGCGGGATGTCAAATTCGCGCTCGGCACGGCGTAAATCACGTTGCCAATTTCTCACCAAACCGCTTTTTTCATCCAGCATTACGCAGGCGTCATCCGTTCGCGAAGGGGGGGCGGTAGCACAGGCGACGAGCAGCCAAGGTAACAGCAACCAGAGCCACAAACGGGGATACAGCGTAGCAATTTGGTTCAAAAGTCAGTCCTGCTGAATGCGGCTAATGGCCCCCTGACGGATAGCGAATACGCTGAGCAGCGTGCTCCAGCCACTGGCGCATGAGTTCCGCTACCGGCTTGGATTGGCATAGGGCGCACCCTGTGCCCGCCCACAGTGACATGAGTTCCGGCATATCATGCTCGGCAGCCGCGCGGCGGATATCACGGGTTAGAGCGTTTTGGATGGGGTAGCCGGGCAGTTGATCTGCCGCTTCGCTGAGTTCAGCGATAAAACGGTTGTTTAACCCGCGCGCCAGTTTGCCGGAAAAGACCTTGGTCAACACGGTGGACATTTCAGTGTTATCCAGCAACGCCCGCTTATACATCGGATGAGCACCACTTTCCGGCGTGGTTAAAAAGGCGGTACCCATTTGGACACCAGCCGCTCCGAGATGATGGGCGGCCGCAATACCGCGCCCATCCATAATGCCACCGGCCGCCACTACCGGGATCTGTATTTGATCGACCAATACGGGAATTAACGTCATCAGGCTCCATAGCCCCTGCTCCGCCGTACCGATAAATGTACCGCGATGCCCGCCGGCCTCCATACCCTGGGCAACGACAACATCAATACCAATCTCTTCGAGCAAAATGCCTTCTAACACATGGGTAGCGGTGCCCATAGTAGTAATGCCGCGTTTTTTGAAGGTTTCGATTTCGGTATCGCAGGGAATGCCAAAGGTAAAGCTGATGATGTCAACTCCTTCTTCCAGTACCACAGCGATTTGTTCATTATAATTTGGCCCCGTACTGACCCACATCTCGGAAGAGTCTTCCAGCGATACCGTCAGTTCTTCGGTGTAATCGGCCACCGCGCTCAATAAGGGTTCGGGTTCGGGCAGGTTGAGTGCCTCTCGATAAGGGGCTAATAGCCGGTTGGCACTGATAACGCGCTGCGCTTCTTCTTTCATCGGTTCAGAGACGAATAAATTCACGGCAAACGGCTGGTCAGTACGTTGCCGAATCGCCATGATGGCTTGCCGGATAGCTTCGGGTTTCATGTAACCGGCACCGAGAGAACCCAATCCCCCCGCATTAGACACAGCAGCCACCAGTTCTGGAGTGGTCATCCCACCTGCCATCGGTGCTTGAATCAGCGGATAGTCAATGCCCAGCAGTTGGGTCAATCGGTTATTCGGCCAGCTCATGAGTTTGCCTCAATGGATCAGTTTTTAGATACAATGATTATAACTCGACTTACATTGATTATTGCCCCCCCATGTTACTCACTTTGGTTTTATTCGTATTGGGTTTTGTGCTGTTGGTAACGGGTGCTGAATGGCTGGTGCGCGGTGCCTCGCGCCTCGCCCAAGCCTCCGGCATTTCACCGTTGGTCATCGGTTTAACCGTGGTGTCGTTTGGTACCAGCGCCCCCGAGTTAGCCGTGGGGGTGCAATCGGCCTATCTCGGACAGCCTGATGTGGCGATCGGCAATATTGTCGGCAGTAACATTTGTAATATTTTGCTTATTCTAGGGCTGGCGGCCTTGGCGTCGCCCTTAGTGGTCTCACAAAAACTGCTGCGCCTCGATGTACCGCTGATGATCGGCGTGTCGATACTGCTGCTGGTGCTGGCTTGGGACGGTCAGTTAAGCCGGATCGAAGGGGTCCTGCTGTTTGCCGGCATTGTGCTGTATGTTGGGTTTTCATTATGGCAAAGCCGTCGGGAGTCACAATCTGTCCAGGACGAATACGCCCGCCAATTTGGTGCTGAGGCGCTGGCGCCTAAGACCGAATCGATAGGTATCAACCTGTTGTGGCTGGGCGCTGGGCTGGTGCTGTTGGTATTGGGGGCGTATTGGCTGGTGCAGGGTGCAGCGGAGGTCGCTCGCTGGCTGGGTGTCAGCGAGCTGATTATCGGCCTGACGATTATCGCCATTGGCACCTCATTGCCAGAAATTGCCGCCTCCGTGGTGGCCGCATTACGCGGCGAACGGGATATCGCAGTGGGTAATGCCGTGGGCAGCAATTTGTTCAATATTTTAGCGGTGCTTGGAGCCACGGCCTTAGTCGCTCCTGAAGGCTTGCCGGTGGCCAGTGCTGCGGTGTACTTCGATATCCCGGTGATGATTGTGGTGGCGTTTGCCTGTCTGCCGATTTTCTTTACCGGCTATTGCATTGACCGCTGGGAAGGGGGGTTATTCCTAGCTTACTATGGTGCTTATTTAGCGT
>PWUP01000237.1 GCA_003562535.1 Gammaproteobacteria bacterium
CAAGCTTTTCATCCAGCGCCCGTAATAGGAAAAACACCGCCACCGCCACAACCAGCAGCGCCAGCCCAGTACCCAGTACCTGTACCCACAGGCTGCGCTGCAATGCGGTGAATTGCGGCTCAGCCAGATAGGAGACGATCACACCGACCTGCGCCTGACCGGGGTCAAACACTGGCACAGCCAGTACCGCATAGGCACGTCCGTCTGAACGGATTGGAAATGCTTGTTCTACGCCCTGCTGCAAGTGTGCAATGCGTTCGGGATGCTCGCCCAGCCGCTGAATCAGCCGCTCGATGGTCGCGGGCAAGGGCGGCGGTGAGTCACTGCGCAGACCGTGGGGGTCTTCAATCAGGAACGCCGCCGAAGCCGACCATGGTTCATACAGACCTTGCTGCTCATCAAACAGGATGTCGCGTTGGCGTTGGGCATGCAGCAATAACTGGAAGGCTTGCTGCGGCAACAGCGCCTGCAGTTCTTCCAGCAGCACTTTAAACGGCAGACTGAGTTCCACGCTGCCCAAAGGCTGACCGTCGGTGTCAACGATGGGAAACACGCTACGATAACCCGACACCACCCGCCCGACCTCGAAACCGAATACCGGCGTCCTGTCGCGGTTGACCATGCGAATCGACTCGCGCAGGTCTAACAGGTTGTCGCCGAAACGCGAGGGGTGATGAAAGCGCAGAAAACTGTCCCCGTTGGGGCGGTGGAAATGAAACTGGCGCACCCCGCGCTCAACCATGCGTTCATACGCCGGACTCAGATGGCGAAACAATTGCTGTCGGGCCAGGTCGATCTGCTCTGGATCTTGAGCGGCCTGCAATAACTCAATGGTGCGCGGGTTTTCAACATATTCTTCGAAATAAGTGGCCACACTATTGCGCTGCAGCGCTTGAACGGCCTGCCAACTGATCGACAGCGTTGAGAGATTGCGCTCCAACAAGACTTGCACAGATCGGTCATGTTCGGCAGACCACAGCCCCCATGAGACGCAAGCCGCCAATAACCCAGCCAAGGCCAAGCCCCACGCTAACCGGCGGTGCCGCTGGGCTGGAGACCGTTGCCCTACCTTGCTCATCATTCGGCCACTCGGTTGAGAAATAACGCCGCCAGCGGTTGGTTGCGCGCTAAGGTCAGGGACTCGTTTTCTAAGGGCAGCGGTGCATAAACCCAGTCCGGTGGTTCTGCGGAGGCGGGCATGGAAATAAGCCCAGTGGCGACCCACAGCGCACCGACCATGAGAGCATGATGAGTACGCCCTCGCTGACGCAACGCCTTATCCTGACATGATAATGAGGCTGCCGACCAGCAGCGCACCCAACAGGCCACTGTATGGCTTAAATAATCCCGCTCTGGACATAGATACCTACTCAACTACTTAGTTTATTATGGCTTAATACGTTTTAATCGGTGTCAAGATACACTATCTGAGTGCCGTTTAGACCATTGAGCGGAACTCGACGCCCCAAACACAGCAGCCGTGTGCTGCGCTGAGGACGGTTATGAATCGCGAAACCGTGTATCGAGATACAGCCCCGTTGATCTTCCGACCGCATGGTCTGGGACGCTTTGTCGGTGCGTTGTTTCTGTTGATATGGTTGTGCTTCTGGGTTGTGAGTGAAGTGGTGGTGTTGTGGCTCTTCGGGCAAGGGCTATGGGCTGTGCTGACGGGGCGGCCCGTTATGGATAGCGATACTCCTCTGCGGCTAACGCCCGCACTGGGGATCGGTGCGTTTCTGTTGGTTTGGCTTACCCTGTGGACAGTGGGGGGGATGATGGCGTTTCAGGAACTGTTGCGCTTGGTGTGGGCCGAAGACCGCCTGGTGCTTGATCAGGATACGCTATGGTGTGTACGCCAGCGCGGCCCGTTCACCTCCACCCGTGCGCTCCCCTGTCATGCTATCCAAGGCGTGTGGGTTCGACCGGTGAGCGCGGTGTTGATGGTGAAACTGGGATCCGCCCTGATCGTATTGACGGATCTGGGCACACCGACAGAACACATCGCCGCTCGGCGGCGGCTATGCGCCGCACTGGGATGGCCGGATGACGAGACGACGGCTGAACGAGCGGGGGTGCCCGATGAGTGGCAGGAGGCCAGGGGGACGCAGGGCGAACTGTTGCTGATCCCTAACCCCACATTCCGTCGCCAACAAACCATAGTGATGGCGATCATCACGGGTATCGTCTGGATCGGCTTGTTACTGCTCGCCTATGAAAGCCTGAGCGAACCGGGCTTGTGGGTAGTGACGCTGATGCTGACCGTGTTCGGCGTTTGGCTTGCGCGCAAAACGCACTGGATGTTACGGGGGCGGCATGAATGGCGGATCGAACGCGGCCATCTGGTTTACCAGCGGCGATTTGGCGGTGTGGTCACAGAACTCGCCCAGGCGAAAGCTGTAGAATTGACCGAATCGCGTGATAGCGACCATGATGCGTGGTTTCATCTGCATGCCATCCAGATCACCTCACCTCGGATCAAGTCGACCCGTAAAACGCCCGCAAGCCTTAGAATTACTCACGCGATCCATGACCCGACCGAACCACGCTGTCTGGGGCAATGGCTGTCACAGCAGGCCGATGTGCCGTTTTACGACCGCAGCCGATAAATCCGATGGGTAATCCCCCGGCTCTGCCGGGGAGACAGGACAAGTTTGACTTTTACAGGAGTCCATCTAAGAGACTGTTTTTTGCTCCCCTAGCCGCCGACAAGCTTGCCACGCACCGCCAGATCCAGAATCATCCCACGCAGGCGCTTGATGCCGTCCGGGGCCTACCCCGCAGGCTCGCAGCCTGGAAGAAGCGCAAGGGCTGATCGATCAGCTGTGGGGTAGTCCTAAACAGGGTAGTGACAAGGCAAAGAGTGGTAAGATTTAGAGGTCTTTGTGTAAGCCACCGTAACTTCCTAATACCACCAGTGCCTTGCATAAGATCGCCTGATTGCAGGTGCGCAGCTAAGTAATTTACGATTAGCGTGGCATCATCGTACACCGGCAAGCCTTATTGCGCGAATACCCTACGCTATGCGCAGCGACGCACTTTAGGCGTTTAACCTTGAGTCTTGCACCTCGCTAAACTGGCGCAATA
>PWUP01000063.1 GCA_003562535.1 Gammaproteobacteria bacterium
ATACAGCAGCACCGCACGGGCAGGCAGACCATCGCGACCTGCCCGTCCAATTTCTTGATAATAGCCCTCGACACTGCCCGGCAAACCGGTGTGAATCACCGTGCGGATATTCGGTTTATCCACCCCCATACCAAAGGCGATAGTCGCGACAATGACCTCTAATTCGCTGGTGAGAAACTGCTGCTGCACCCACTCGCGCTGGTTGGCCTCCAAACCGGCATGATAGGCCGCACAGCGATAATCAGTGCTGAGCACATCGGCTAAATGTTCCGTGTCTTTGCGGGTGGGAGCATAGACAATGGCGGGGCGACGCTGGGCATCACGCAATACCTGCTGCACGACCTGCACTCGTTGGACATTGCGCGGGGTTTCAACGACTTCTACGGCCAAATTGTCTCGACGAAACCCGTGGATATGGCGTTTGGCTCTGGGGGCGGCTAATTGGGTTAAAATATCCTCTTGTACTCGGGCAGTCGCGGTCGCCGTTAAGGCAATCACCGGTGCCGGGTGCAGCAGAGGCAAACGCTCGCTGAGTAAACGGTAATCGGGGCGGAAATCATGACCCCAGTGGGAAATACAATGCGCTTCATCGACCGCAATTAACCCTAACGACCGTTTAGCCAACATTTCTGGAAAACCCGGAACAGATAAGCGTTCAGGAGCGATAAATAAAAAATCGAGTTCGCTGGCCAAGTAATCACGACACACTTGCCGAGAACTGTAACGGTCGCGTCCCGAGTGAATCCGCTCAGCGCGCAGCCCCAATTGCTGGAGTTTGCCCACTTGATCGTCCATCAGGGCAATTAACGGCGAAATTACTAGCGTCGCGCCTGGGCGCATTAATCCGGGAAGCTGATAACACAAGGATTTACCCGCTCCCGTAGGCATGACCAATAACACATCCTGTCCGGCCAGCACATCGCGGCAGACTTCCGCTTGCCGAGGACGGAATTCCTCAAGTTGAAAACGCTGACGCAGACACAGTTGCAGGTCATCAGCGTTTGTGGCATCAGGTTTCCGCTGCATCGAATGTCGGATCAACGTCCCAGGCTGGTTGTGAATCAAGCTGTGTTAGCATAATAGGGCAATAAGCTAATGGCGGATCACACTGATGCATTATAAACAGATCAGCGTAATCACTGTAATCAGTCTAGGTGTGTTATTGGGCGGTTGCAGCGGCAACGTACCCGATCATTTAGGCGCAGAGCAGGAGCGCTTGGCACCCTGTCCAAGTTCACCGAATTGTGTCTCCAGCCAAGCCACCGATCCAAGCCAGCAGGTGGCGGCATTTACTGCGGACAGTGACGATTATCAGGCGTGGCAACGCTGGCAAACGGTGATTGCGCAATACCCGCGAACGACGCTGATCACCGTTACCGATACCTATCTGCATGCGGAGTTTCGCAGTCGCTGGCTGGGTTTTGTTGATGATGTGGAACTGCTGCGCGATCCAGAACAGGCACTGATCCATGTGCGCTCGGCCTCACGGCTGGGGTATTCCGATCTAGGGGTGAATCGCCGCAGGGTAGAACACCTGCGGCAAGCTTTTGCTCAGTAACTGACGCGGGTGGTGCCATCGCGGCCAGTCAGCACCCGCACCCGATCACCGGGGGAAAACATCTGATCAGCCGCTTGGGTCACGGCTAGGATGCGACCGCTGTCCAAACGCACAGCGATTTCCAAACCGGGCTGGCGCGTCATGCCCTCTTCAGCCGCAGCACCGGCAGCACCCCCAAGCAAGGCACCGCCGATAATCGCCAAGGATTGACCGCGGCCACCGCCGACACCACTGCCCAGCACTCCGCCTGCTGCCGCGCCGCCTAAAGCACCGATGCCAGTTCCTGTGCCTTCAATGAGTACCTGTCGAATGGTTTCGACCGTGCCGTATTGCACATCTTGAGTCAGCCGTGCCTGATCACGCGAATACGCTGCCCCCGACATGCTGGCAGGACAACCCGCCAGCACCAATACAGAAACAACGAGTACCAATACCAGATTGATATAACGCCAGTGTCTACCTAACATCTTTAAACTCCTCATTAAACATGATTATGGGTAAAAATCCATCGCCAATATCTGTTGAACTGTCCACGGGCAATCGTCGGGAAAGCGATCCAAACCCGTTTCTTTGATGGCTTGGGTGACGGCATCGGCCCAAACGCCTTGCCACCAATTCGGATTAGACAGCGCGTGCTTCAAACTGGGAGTATCCCGCAGATGCGCGGCAATAGCCCGGCGCTGCTCCTTGATGGTACGTTGCCAGCTTGATCCGCGCCATTGGGGTTGGAACTGCCATTTCAGCAGATGAGCTAACAACACGGCCATCCGGCTGGCCAGCGCCCTTTGCTCGCTTTTACCCACGGCCTCAATTTCCTCAACGATATGTTCAATATCGATGTCGGCTAAGCGACCGGCGCGCAACAAAGCGGCCTGCTCGTCAGCCCAAGCGATAATGTCAGTTTCATATAACGCATTCATAACCCTGACTCAAACAGGCACTAAGCCACTATCGGCAATGCCATCAAAGATAAATTGCACCGCCAGTGCGGACAATAACACCCCGAAAACTCGGGTGATCACATGCAGCCCGGTGACGCCGAGAAAACGATGCACCTGGCTGGCCATAAGCAATAACACCAAGGTTAACAACAATACAGCCAACAGTGAGGCAATCACCACAGCTTGCAGCAACCAATCTCCACCGGTATTGGCCATCAGCAAAATGGCTGCACCCATCGCACCCGGCCCAGCAATCAGTGGAGTGGCCAAAGGAAACACCGAAATATCGCTTTGGGTACGCGCCTCACGGGATTCGTCCTCGGTGATGGATACCCCGCCCGACGACCGTGCAAATACCATATCGATAGCGATGAGCAACAGTAAAATCCCACCGGCTGTACGCAATGCGGCCAATGAAATGCCAAAATAGTTCAATAACACTTCACCGGCGAAAGCAAACGCGAGCAGAATCATGGTGGCAATCAGCGTACCTTTAACCGCCATAGTCAGACGGGTACGTAAAGGGCTGGCGGTGGTCAAGGCCGCAAACATCGCGGCCACATCGATAGGGCCGATGGTGGCAAAAAAGGTCGCAAAGCTCACCACAGCGGTTTTTAACATGGAGTATCTTCAACAGTTAAGTGATTGGAACCAGTCTATAGACTGAATGCCTAGAATTGATGCGGCTAAGCATAACGCATGACACGGACGCCGTATATAATAACGGTTTTGGGAAGTTGCGCAGCACCGTTTGAACCCTCAACTCTGCAACTCCGGCAGGTTGTGATACAGCGCCAACGCTTCTGGATTGGCCAGCGCCTCTTGATTTTTCACCCCCCGGCCATGAACAACATCACGCACGGCTAACTCGACAAGTTTCCCCGACTTGGTGCGCGGAATGTCAGAGACTTGTACGACTTTTGCCGGGACATGGCGCGGGGTGGTGTGGGCGCGGATTTGGTGTTTAATCTGATCAATCAGCGCCTGATCAAGAGTAAGACCGTCGCGCAGCCGCACAAACAACACCACGCGCACATCGTTACGCCACTCCTGACCGATGACCAGGGATTCCAGCACCGCGTCGATCTGCTCCACTTGGCGGTAAATTTCCGCCGTGCCGATGCGAACCCCGCCAGGATTGAGCATCGCATCACTGCGGCCATAAATCACTAGGCCATCCTGCTCAGTCAGCGCCACATAATCACCGTGACACCACACGCCGGGGAAGCGGGCAAAATAGGCGTTCTGGTATTTCTGGCCATCGGGGTCATTCCAGAAGCCAACCGGCATGGAAGGGAAGGGTTGTACGCAGACTAATTCGCCTTTTTCACCGGCAGGCAAGGGGTGACCGGCATCGTCCCAGACCTCAACCGCCATGCCCAGTCCGCAGCATTGCAATTCACCGCGCCAGACCGGCAGAGTCGGGCAGCCCAGGGCAAAGCACGACACAATATCGGTGCCGCCGGAAATCGAACTCAGTTGCAGATCGGGTTTAAGGTGTTCGTACACATAGTCAAAGCTTTCCGGAGCCAGCGGTGAACCGGTGGACAACAGGGCTTTGAGCGCGGCTAGATCGTGGGTTTGCCGGGGGCTGAGCTTGGCCTTGGCCAGCGCGTCGATGTATTTCGCCGAAGTGCCGAATACGGTCATGGCCTCCTGCTCAGCATAATCAAATAGCGCATTGCCGGAGGGATAAAACGGCGCTCCGTCATACAGTAATAAGGTGGCCTCGCTGGCCAAACCCGTGACCAGCCAATTCCACATCATCCAGCCACAGGTGGTGAAATAAAACAGCCGCTCATCGGGATGCAGATCGGTGTGCAGACGGTGTTCTTTCAGATGTTGCAGCAGGGTGCCGCCCGCGCCGTGGACAATACATTTGGGTACGCCAGTGGTGCCCGAAGAAAACATAATATACAGCGGGTGATTAAAGGGCTGGCGCTGATACTGCACGGGCTTTACGGGGTGTTCGGCCAGCGCGTCTGGCCACAGAGTGGCATTGAGCTGCGCTAAGGGCGGTTGCGTACGAGTATAAGGTACAATTATGCAGCGCTGCACGCTGGGTAAGGCCGCCAGTACCTCACGGAGTTTGGCTAAACAATCGAGGGTTTTGCCGTTGTAATAATACCCCTCGGTAGCAATCAGCACTTTGGGTTCGATCTGCCCAAAACGGTCTAAAATCCCACGTACCCCGAAATCTGGCGAGCATGAGGAAAAAATGCCGCCTAAGCTGGCGGTGGCCAGCAGGGCGATGACCGTCTCTGGGCTATTGGGCATAAACGCGGCGACCCGATCACCAGGGCCAATCCCTGCTGCGGCCAAGACCTGCTGTAATTGGGACACTTGGGCATGTAATTCCCGCCAGCTCAGGCGGCGCGTCACCTTATTTTCGCCGCGAAACACCAGCGCGGTGCGGTCGTCATCACGGCGGAGCAGATTCTCGGCAAAATTCAATTGCGCTTCGGGAAACCACTGCGCTCCCGGCATGAGTTCGGCGTCGCGTAACACCGTCTGGCCTGGGTCACCGATCACGCCGCTGGAGTCCCAGAGTTCACGCCAGAACGCAGTAGGCTGTTGCAGCGACCAGCGATGCAGGGCGGCATAATCGGGCAGGGTGAGACCATAGCGTTGTTCGATCCGCTGGGTAAAAGCGGTCAGATGAGCACGGGCAAGCCGTTCGGGGCTGGGCGACCATAGGGGATGGCGCATGGGAATCCTCTGGAGATTAAAGGTTGAGTCTTATTCGTAACTGCGACGATCCACAATCACCTGACCGTCGTTGGGTAAGGTGCCGGGATTAAGGAACACGGCTTCACCGCGTAGCTTGCAGATATCACGTAAACTGCTGGCAATTTTTTTTGCCAGCTTAGGGGGGGTGGGGTCGCTGAGTTCGCATTCCAAAGTCATTACATCTTGATGGTTTTCGCTGCTGACCACTAAACGACCTTTGGTGATTTCTGGGTGGCGCTTCAAAGTCGCCGCAATTTGCGAGGGGTGAATAACCAGCCCGCGGACTTTAACCGTCTGATCGGCTCGACCTAACCAGCCACGAATCCGCACATGAGTACGGCCACAGGGGCTTTTTCCCGGCAATATCGCTGACAGATCGCCTGTACCAAAGCGAATCAACGGGTATTCAGGATTAAATGTCGTCACCACTAATTCACCGACCTCACCATCCGCTACGGGGGTACTGCAGCCGGGACGGACGATTTCGATCACCACTCCCTCATCGCAAATCAAGCCCTCACCGGGGATGGACTCGTAGGCAATCAGCCCGATATCAACGCTTGCCAAACATTGAAAGGTCTCAATACCCCGCTGATTAAACTCTTGGCGCAAACTCAACGGCAAAGGGCTGCCCAAGACCAAGGCGCGTTTCAGGCTGGACACCTCTAAGTCCAGTTTATCCGCTTTATCCAATAAGGTTTTAAGAAAAGCGGGGGTGCCTACATAGCCTGTTGGCTTGAGATCGTTGATCGCCCGAACTTGCAATTCAGCCTGCCCCGTGCCTGCTGGAAACACTGGGCAACCCAAGGCGCGCGCTCCCGTTTCTAACATAAAGCCCATCGGCGTAAAGTGGTAAGAAAAGGCGTTATGGATCAACTGCCCGGAACGGAATCCCGCCGCGAACAGAGCACGCGCCATGCGCCAATAATCAGGGCGGCGGGCTTCGAGTTCATAGATCGGACCAGGGGATTGATACACTCGGGTCAGACGTTCGCCGTCTACCGTAGCGAGTCCACCAAACGGGTAGTTTTGATACTGTACCTGTTGCAGCTCAGAGCGGCGAGGCACCGGTAACTGCACCAGTGCTTGAGGGCTGTCTATGGCTTCGGCATCTATACCGGCCAGCATTTGGGCGTAGTAACTGGAACGCTGCTGAGCGTGGGCGATTTGTACCGGCAAGGCTTCGCGCAGCGTGGCTGCACGCGCTTTGACCGATTGAGTTTCGAGGCTGTCATAGTACTCCATCATGCGCTAATCTCCGCAAAAATAGCCGAATCAAGCTACTGAACACCGCCAGCGACGGTCAGCTCGATACCGTATCCCCCATTCTACTGCGAGGCTAGGGATTAATGAAAGTACACCCGACTGTGCCGCGTGCCTGTACGGTTTAGGTTTGCGATAAGCTGTTAGTTTAATCGTAAACTAGATTTGCTATGATGAATTCACAATATCTATGCTCTAACGGAACCGACTCATTATGCCTAAGCCTACTGATTTACCCGTCTGGACACAGTTACAACAGCACGCCGATGCTCTTCACGATCAACCGTTACGTGCTTTGTTTGCTGCCGATAGCGAGCGCTTCCAGTCATTTTCACGACACTATGAACAGCTACTGGTCGATTTTTCCAAACAGCGCATTACTGCCGACACGTTTGCTCTGTTACAGGAACTGGCCCAGCAAGCGGAAGTGCCCGCAGCCATTGAACGGTTATTCAGCGGTGAACGGGTGAATCACACCGAACAGCGACCCGCCCTACACATGGCCTTACGCAACCGCAGCGGTGGTCCCCTATGGTTTGATGGCCAAGATGTGATGCCAGAAGTGCATCGGGTGTTGGAGCAAATGCACCGCTTCGCCGATAAAGTCCGCAGCGGTGCGTGGACAGGCTACACGGGCAAGCCGATTCGTACCGTGGTCAATATCGGCATCGGTGGCTCTGATCTAGGGCCGAAGCTGGTGTGTCAGGCACTGCGTCCCTATGGTGATCCAATGCTGAAGATGTTGTTTTTATCCAGCATTGACGGTGCTCATGCCCATCATATTCTGCGGCGCTGCGATCCTGAGACCACCTTATTCATTGTCGCGTCTAAAACATTTACGACTCAGGAGACCATGACCAATGCGGTGACCGCCCGCTCATGGTTGCTGGCGGCCTTGGGTCATGAAGCCGCTGTAGCCAAGCATTTTGTGGCGGTATCCACCAATCTGCGAGCCGTTGAAGCCTTCGGGATCGATCCCGGTAATATGTTTGTGTTTTGGGATTGGGTCGGCGGGCGCTATTCCTTATGGTCGGCTATTGGTCTGTCCATCATGATTTATCTCGGTCATGAGCGTTTCTATGAGTTGTTAGAAGGTGCCCATGCCTTAGATGAGCATTTCCGCCACACGCCTTTAACGGATAATTTACCCGTGATCTTGGCTTTGCTCGGGGTGTGGAACGGCAATTTCCTCGGGGCGGACACCCATGTGGTCTTGGTCTATGACGATTATTTGCGCAGTTTGGCCAGTTATCTGCAACAATTAGACATGGAGAGCAATGGCAAATCGATTGACCGTGACGGTGATCCGGTGAGCTATGCGACTGGGCCGGTGGTGTGGGGAGGACTGGGCAATAACGGCCAGCATGCCTTTTATCAGCTCTTGCACCAAGGCACGCATCAATTTGCCGCCGATTTTCTGGCTCCCGTGCATACCACTGATCCTGTGGGTGGCCATCACAGCATTTTATTGGCGAATTGTTTGGCGCAGTCGCAAGCCTTGATGACTGGACGTACTGCCGATGAGGCTCGGGCTGAATTAAGTGCCCAGGGGCTGCAAGGTGAGGCGTTAGAAGCCCTCGTGCCCTATAAAGTGTTTGCCGGTAATCGGTGCAGCACCACTGTATTGTACCAATCCTTGACGCCGCGCACTTTGGGCATGCTGCTGGCTCTGTACGAACATAAAGTGTTTGTCCAAGGCGTTATCTGGCATATTAATTCCTTTGATCAATGGGGGGTGGAATTAGGCAAACAGCTGACTAAGTCGATTTTGCCACAGTTGCAAGGCCGTGCGGCGCCGACCCTCCAAGACAGCTCCACCCAAGGTCTGATCGACTATTGCCAGCGCCACTGATGGTAATGCCCCAGCACTCTTTGGCTGCCTTACCTGCAAACCTGGGATTACCCGACGGTGATATGTGGGTATTTGGCTACGGTTCACTGATGTGGCGACCGGGTTTTGGGTACCAAGAAGTGTGTGGTGCCCGTCTTTACGGGTATCATCGAGCATTATGTGTCTGGTCATGGGTGCATCGCGGCACCCAAGCGCATCCGGGCTTGGTGTTCGGGCTGGATGCCGGAGGCTCTTGTATCGGGCGGGCGTTTCGGGTACAGGCTGCTGAGCGCGATGCGGTACTCGACTATTTATATCAACGCGAGATGGTGACAGCGGTGTATCATCCCGTGATGCAGCGCGTTCATCTCGATGACCGGCGGGTGGTCAAAGCGCTGTGCTTTTTGGTGGATCGGCAGCATCAACAATACGCCGGACGGTTACAGGCGGAAACCGCAGCGGCAGTCGTTGCCACGGCCAGTGGTGTAAGTGGCGCGAATTGGGAGTATCTGGACAGCACCATCGAACATCTGGCCGATCTCGGTATCCGTGAGCCGTTGTTGCTGCGTATTCGTGAACTGGTTCAGGAGCATTGATGGCCATGCCGTGGTGGTACACTCCACCGGGCATAATGGCTTGGCTATTAAGCCCATTCAGTGCGGTCTTTCGACTGCTGAGTGCTGGGCGGCGTTGGGCTTATCGGCGCGGGTGGCTGCGTGTCCAGCGCTTACCTGTGCCGATTATCGTGATTGGTAATCTTACCGTGGGCGGTACCGGCAAAACGCCATTAACCGCGGCTGTAGCGCAGTTAGTCGCTGCATGGGGTTATCGTCCGGGGATTGTGACTCGCGGCTATGGAGGGCAGCCGTCTGCAGCACCCTGCGAGGTCAAGGTGAGCTCTGATCCTCATCAGGTTGGTGATGAACCCGTGCTGCTGGCTCAGTATTGTCCGGTAGTGGTGGATGCGCGTAGGCCGCGTGGCGCTCGCCAGCTCATCGAGCTGGGGTGTGATGTGATTTTAGCCGATGATGGTTTGCAGCATTACGCTTTAGGTCGGGATATCGAAGTGGTGGTCATCGATGCCGAACGTCGCTTTGGCAATGGCTATTGTTTGCCAGCCGGACCACTGCGTGAACCCCCGTCACGTCTAAATACGGTCGATTTTATTGTCGCCAATGGTCAAGGACGCTCAGGGGAGTACACGATGCAGGTACACACGCCTCGGGTTGTGGCGCTGCTGGATGCGCAGCGCGCTCAGCCTTTGGACGCTTGGCGCGGTCAAACCGTGCATGCTGTGGCCGGCATTGGTCATCCAGAGCGATTTTTCCAGCGGTTGCGCGCGGCTGGATTACAAGTGATGGCGCATGCGTTTGCCGATCACCATCGCTTTCGCCGACAGGATCTGGAGTTTGCCGATGATCACGCCATACTGATGACCGAGAAAGACGCCGTAAAATGTCGGCCATTTGCCACCCATCGGCACTGGATGGTGCCGCTTGAGGTGGAATTACCGGACACCCTGGTGACGGCACTAGCCGCCCGTTTGTCCTCCATAAGGTCTTAATTCGCTACACAGAGAATACTATGGACAAGAAATTACTTGAAATCTTAGTGTGCCCGGTCAGTAAAGCGCCCTTGGTGTATGACCCTGATCGTCAAGAACTTGTTTGCGAAACCAGTCGTTTAGCGTATCCTATTCGTGAGGGTATTCCAGTGATGTTGGAATCCGAAGCGCGCTCTTTGGATGCGGTGCCCGCTGCGGACTCTCAGCCCAGTGGCGATGCCTGAGCCTTTTCGGGTTGCGATTCCAGCCCGCTATGCAGCCAGTCGTTTACCGGGTAAGCCGCTGCGGCTGATCGGTCAGCACACTTTACTTGAGCGGGTGTATCGGGTGGCTCAAGCCAGTGGGGCGCTTGAGGTGGTCATTGCCACTGACGATGAGCGGATACGCCGTGTGGCTGAAGCGTTCGGCGCAGCGGTGGTGATGACGGCCACCGCCCATCATTCCGGCAGTGATCGGCTGGCTGAATTAGTCACCCTGCTGGATTGGCCCGATGAGGCGATTGTGGTCAATTTGCAAGGCGATGAGCCCTTATTGCCACCCCCATTACTGGCGCTGGTGGCGCAGACATTAGCCGCCCAACCGGCTGCGGGCATCGCCACCTTAGCCGCCCCCATTGAACAAGTGGCTGAGTTGTTTGATCCTAATGTGGTCAAATTAGTTTATGATGCTGATGCTTACGCCATGTATTTCAGTCGTGCCCCGATTCCTTGGCACCGCGATGCGTTTGCAGGGGAACGTCCGCAGTGCTTACCGTCAGCACAGTGGTGGCGGCATATTGGCGTGTACGCCTATCGGGCGGGGGTGCTGCGTGCGTATGCCCAATTACCGCCCAGCCCATTAGAAGGGCTGGAATCATTGGAGCAATTGCGGGCTTTGCATCATGGTATTCGTATTCAGGTCGCGACCATCGCTCAAGCGCCGCCCGGAGGGGTGGATACTGAGGCGGATTTAAACCGTGTCCGCGCTCAGTTAACCTAGACTTAACAACGGCTATAGAATGAAGCGGAGGAGGAGCATGATTCACGTATTAATGCTATGTACGGGTAATATTTGCCGTTCACCCATTGCTGAAGGGTGGTTGCGTGCTCACGCCGATGAGGCGGGGCTGTCAGAACAACTGCGTGTGGATTCCGCAGGTACCACGGATTTCCATGTCGGTGAGCCACCGGATCGACGGGCACAGCAGACGATGCGCGCCCGTGGTATTGATATCAGTGATTTACGTGCGCGTAAATTACGTGTTGCCGATTTGGAGCAGTTTGATTATCTACTGGCTATGGACGATGGCCATTTGTCGGCGTTGCAACATTACGCTCAGCAGGTCGAATCGCCTGGAAAAATTTACCGAATTATGGCCTTTTCTCCTGGCTGGAAGCTCCAAGAAGTGCCGGACCCGTACTACGGGGGGCAGCGGGGGTTTGTTCAAGTTGTGGACATGTTGGAGGCCGCCACACGCGGCTTTTTAGCCCATCTGCGGGAATCGCATTCTGAGATCCAAACGGCCAGTCTAACCAGTGAATACCATAATACGTCTTCGTAGTCAGCTATATTGAACAAAAAAGAGACCTCCAGCCCTTGATGTAAAATCAAGGTATCTATTTTAACTGAATCAACCGGAGGTCTCCTGATGAAGAAGATGAAATATCGAGCGATCGATGTCAAGCATCTGGACTGGATGAAGAGCGGTGAACAAGTGCAAGGCGGAGAAGTGGTGTTAAGCCTAGACGTTGCGAAGTCGGATTTTGTGGGTCTGTTAAGAACGCGGGATGGTGAGATGAGCCAACTGATCAAGTGGAGCCATCCGCAG
>PWUP01000273.1 GCA_003562535.1 Gammaproteobacteria bacterium
CTCACCATGAACCAGCGCTGCCTCAAAATGCTCCCTGGGAGTATTAAAAATTTTTGTATAGGCATCAGATAAAATGCCGGGTAGAGCAGCTTTAAAACCGCCTCCTGAATAACGAGTACTGTTATTGGTAGCCAACACCACTTTGTCAATTATGAAACCTTCCGCACCGTAAACTCGTGCCTCCAGTGCTGCCCTCAAACCGGCACCGCCGCTTCCAATGACAAGTACATCTGTACTAACTACTTTTTCACCTCGTAAGACCATGCACACTCCTCCTATCTGCCTCAAATTTACTAACACTACAGCGCAACATGAATAGTTAAATACCCAATTCATTCGCCTACAAAGGCGAAATAAAGAGTAATACCGTTCTTTGACAATCTCTTACCGGCTTTGATAAGCTTAGTTTAACATGTTAGCCGGAGCAGGCCTAAATTCCTGCTTTTAGGCATGGGAAAAGCGCGTGAAACACCAAGCCCTTCTTTTAGCAAATTAAAAGGGCGAAAGTGTTGATGCTTTTAAGAAGGCACCACGCTTTAAAGCAGCAATGCACCGGACTCCAAAAGATATTTTTTACGGTGCGAAATTCGCGCAATTTCAGCCCTGCGGAATTGGTAAGAAACGACCCTGATAGCTTGCTCAATATGTTGTCTGTTGCCGGTTAGCGCTGCGACTACCAATTTTTGGGCTATGGGCAGGGTAATATAGTTTTTTTTAGCCCGAATTCGAGGCGCACTTTTAGTAAAAAGTGCATGGTTACATTAACTAAAGCCATGTGCCGATGCCAACCCGGATAGGAACGCATCTCGTATTCATCGAGCCCAAGAAAGCTTTTTCCTTCTTGGAAAAGCTGCTCGATAGTCCAGCGCATTTGCGAAACTCTGATCAGTTCCTCAAACGTTATTTCTTCAGGGGCGTTACTGAGCATGTATTTGATTTCACCATCTGCGTTCATGCGCAATAACAGCCACAGGTCTTGTCCAGGAAGACCGCCATTGTGCTCTATGACACGCAGACGGGTGAACTGGGCGATAATGGGGCCTTTGGCCCCTTCGCCCAGGTTTACAGTTTCCCAGCATAAAGAAGGGCCGCGAGCGATTTCTGCTACCGAAACCGGTTCAGTTGAAGGTTTCATCTTTTTCGGATACGGGCCCCGGCCCTGGTAGGCGGGATAAACCACTTTTGGCCTTTTTGTCCAAAGCAAAGTATCGGCGCGGATACCGGCCAGGTAGAAATACTTTTCCCCGATCATACTCCTGAAAGCGCTGTCCTGTCCGAAAGTGCTGTCCATGCCGACCCAGCGCCCTTTAAACGAGCCGTTTTCTTCTGCGCATTTGAGCAGATCAGAGGCGATTTCAAGCTTGGTTTTGAAAACAAGGCCTTCGGGGAAACGGGTCTTTGCGCGGCGCTCTGCATATTCAGGGGTAAACCACTGTCGCTGCACATAAAGCTGCTGGTCCAGCAGGCTGTAGCCTTTTTCGCTGCAGTAGCCCAAAAAAACGCCGCTCTGGCAGTTGGCTACTTTGCCCAAACTGCCGCAGTACTGCGGGGCCACCCCGGCCGAATCTTTGCCTTTTTTGCTGATTTCGCTGCTGTCTAAAGTAAACATGCCTTCTGGATCTGATATATTTACGGCGAGCAATTCTTGATTTCTTTTGGTGAGCTTACCTGCTTCCCAATTGGCGCCGGTAAAAAAATGCTGCAGGCTACGCACTTTGCTTATGCCCAGGATCGCAATGGCAATGGTCTCGATCGTTTTTGCGATTCCCTCACCGGTCAGCCCTTTGATGTAGGCGATAGCATTAAAAAACTGCTCGCTTCTAATAAAGCAGTCCTTAAACTGGTCGCAGAAATCCAAAAGCAAGTAGGTTAATTCTTCTACCTCTGCAGGCTCGATGTTAAGTTCGGTGACCAGTTCCGGGTTCCAATCGATCCGGTTTAACAGCATCAGCTTTTTGCTCCTTTCCATTGGAAAAGAAGGCTTGTTGTAAGTATAAGGACGCCTTTGACAGCCGATGATGTCGCGAAAATCTTTTTTAAGCGGGTATAAGTAGACCTCCTTGGGGTTGCCGTGATACTCGTAACGAGGACCTTTTCTGGTATAGCCCAGGCTCCTGCCGACATGAACCCAGCCGGCGGCCTGGTAGAGCGTTCCCTGAAAGTAGCGGGGATCGACAAAGGTTTCTAAAAGCAATAGTTCCTGGTGGTAATAATAAAACCAGTCTTGAATAAGGGGAGCAGATATTTGGGAGAGCAAATAGGAGCCTAAATTTTTCACCCGCACCCAGGGCAAAATCAAAAAGCGGTTGTTATTGGCCACCTGGTTAAGGTGTTTTTTGCGCTGTATATCGGACCAGCCGATAAAGCAGTCTCTTGACCCCAGCCTTAAGCTGGCGGCCCGGAAGCTTAAGGCCGCAATTGGTGCATCACCAGAAAAAACCAAGTATTTAAGGTTTGCTCCCGGCATTTTGTCGTAACCCAGGTAGTGGTAACTGCGGACCAGTTCGTTCCATAAAGGCTCCAGCTCGTTTTGACGGGCCAGTTTAATGCTAGTAATAGGTAGAACATCTTTGACGGTGCCTGCAAGCGGGTCTTTACGGTAAGAGATAGTCATAACGTTCTCTCTTTATTAATGTTTTAGGGAGCGTGACGCTAAATTTGGCATTACTGATCTATCCCGTAAAACGGCTCTTCCAAAGGCTTTTCACGGGTAGAAATAGCCTTCTTAGCGTCCCCAAGCCCTTATGGTTAGTGTATCATGGAACGTGGATTTTGTCTACCCCAATTTGCGCTGTAGTGCTAATACAAACTTTTAATTTCATTCAGCCAGGCAGTTCAATACTGCCCTGTAAATCTCGAATACTTTTATAACCTTTTTGTTGTAAGAAAGAAGTAATTCCTTCGATAATTTCTGGAATTACTTTTGGCCTGAAAAAGTTAGCGGTGCCTACCTGAACTGCTGTTGCACCGGCAATAATAAACTCCAGGGCATCCTCTGCTGTTGTAATACCCCCAATCCCGATCACAGGAATTGAAACAGCATTACAAGTCTGCCATACCATTC
>PWUP01000142.1 GCA_003562535.1 Gammaproteobacteria bacterium
AGCCACTCTGTTTTGTGCCTTGGCCAGTGCATCCTGCTTACGCACGATACCGCGCTGCACCAATTGCACCAGGTGCTGATCCAAGGTTTGCATCCCGTGGGATTGCCCAGTCTGAATCGAGGAATACATCTGCGCCACTTTATCCTCACGAATCAAGTTACGAATTGCGGGAATACCGACCATGATCTCCCAAGCCGCAGCGCGTCCGCCGCCTATACGTTTCAGCAGGGCTTGGGCAATGACCGCGCGGAGCGATTCAGACAGCATAGAGCGCACCAAGGGCTTTTCACCCGCAGGGAAAACATCGATAATCCGGTCAATGGTTTTCGGAGCAGACGTGGTGTGCAAGGTGCCTAACACCAAGTGGCCGGTTTCAGCAGCCGTTAACGCTAGGCGGATGGTCTCTAAATCGCGCATCTCGCCGACGAGGATGATATCGGGGTCTTCACGCAATGCCGAACGCAGCGCTTCGTTAAACCCTAGGGTATCGCGATGCACTTCACGCTGATTGATGACACAATTTTTGGATTCATGCACGAATTCGATGGGATCTTCAACCGTTAAAATGTGCCCGTATATCGTGGTATTCAAGTAATCGACCAGTGCAGCCAAGGTGGTCGATTTACCCGAGCCGGTCGGTCCGGTCACCAAAATCAACCCTCGTGGTACGGAGATGATATCTTTGAACACATTAGGCGTGTTGAGGTCTTCTAAACTTAGAATTTTACTGGGAATCACCCGAAAAACAGCGGATGAACCCCGATTCTGGGTGAAGGCATTCACCCGAAACCGCGCGACATTAGGCATTTCAAACGAAAAATCGATTTCAAAAAATTCGTCGAAATCCTTACGCTGGCGGTCACTCATAATGTCGTACACTAAATCGTGCACTTCCTGATGGGCCAGTGTGGGCAGATCAATGCGCCGAATTTCGCCATCGATACGTACCATCGGTGGCAACCCAGACGACAGATGTAAATCAGACGCATTATGTTTGACCGCAAACGCTAGTAAATCATCAAGATTCATCAGTTTCTCCGCAAACATCCCCGATCTAACCGGTCGGAGAGGAGTTAAATGGATGTGCGCAACGCTAAGCTTAACAGTAGTCCAGCAAATAGTGGAACCAATTTAATGAGCACTCTTAAACATCGTCTTAACCAAGTGTACGCCGCCATCCGCGAGGCCGAACACGCTTGTGGGCGACCCGCAGGCTCGGTACAGTTACTCGCTGTCAGTAAACAGCAGCCGGTTACCGCCATTGCCGAATTAGTAGCGGCTGGACACTATCACTTCGGTGAAAATTACCTGCAAGACGCTTTACCAAAAATACAGGCCCTTGCCGACACTGAGGTGGAATGGCATTTTATCGGTCCGATTCAATCCAATAAAACCCGCAGCATTGCCGAGCATTTTTCTTGGGTACACAGCGTCGATCGGCTGCGGATTGCCCAACGCCTGAGTGAGCAACGACCGGCAGATCAAACACCGCTGAATATCTGCTTACAAGTCAATATCAGTGGTGAGACCAGCAAAAGTGGCGTAGCGCCTGAGGCCGTGGTCGAACTGGCTCATAGCGTGGCCGAGCTGCCGCGCTTACGCCTGCGCGGACTGATGGCCATCCCCGAGGCTCGCACTGATCCCGTGGAGCAACGCCGTCCCTTTGCGCAACTGCGACAACTGCAAGCCCAATTAAATCAACAAGGACTGAAGTTAGATACCTTGTCGATGGGTATGTCCGCTGATTTAGCTGCGGCTATCGCTGAGGGAGCCACTATGGTGCGCATCGGAACCGCGATTTTCGGTCCGCGTCCACCACGAACTTGACGGCATCCCCATCAGCACTTTAGTTTTATGCCCTGCAACCCATTAACTCAAGACTTAGACGAATGAACCAAACCATTGCTTTCATTGGTGCGGGCAATATGGCTCGCAGCTTAATCGGCGGCCTAATTGCTGACGATTACCCCGCGCAGGCTATCCTTGCGACCGACCCCCTCGACAGTCAACGTCATGCCCTGCAACAACAATTTGCCATTCAGACTCACTCGGATAATCATCAAGCGGTCAGCCAAGCGGATATCGTGGTGCTAGCGGTGAAACCACAGATTATGCATGCGGTAGCCTCGGATTTAGCCCCGCTTATCCAGCAACGCCAGCCTTTAGTCATTTCGATCGCCGCCGGTATCCGAGCGGCCACCCTCGATCAATGGTTAGGTGGACAGACGGCCATAGTTCGCAGCATGCCCAATACCCCCGCATTGTTGCAAGCCGGGGCCACCGGCCTGTATGCCAACGCCCAAGTCAGTACCGAGCAACATCAAGCCGCTGAATCGATTATGCGTTCGGTAGGACTCACCATTTGGGTTGACAATGAGGCGCTCCTAGACAGTGTAACCGCCTTATCCGGTGGTGGGCCGGCGTATTTTTTCTTGGTGATTGAAGCCTTGGAAAATGCGGGGGTGGCGATGGGCCTGGAGCGTGATCAAGCCCGGTTACTGGCGCTGCAAACGGCTTTTGGTGCAGCAAAAATGGCGTTAGAAAGCGACGATTCACCGGCAACACTCCGCGCACAAGTCACATCCCCTGGGGGGACGACTGAACGCGCTATTGCCCAGTTACAAGAGGCTGGGCTGGAGGCTGTGTTTATCGAGGCGCTCAAAGCCGCCCGCCGTCGTTGTGAAGAACTCAGCGATCTACTGAGCCAACACTAGTCATCACTGAGGAAAACTAGAGGAACACCTATGGGATCGCATTTCGATTCTGCCGGTATTTTTTTAATCCAAACCCTGTTTGGCCTATATATTTTGGCACTGATGCTGCGGTTCCTGCTGCAGTGGGTGCGAGCCGATTTCTATAATCCGCTCGTACAGGCCCTAGTCAAGATCACTAATCCGCCGTTGGTGCCGTTACGGCGCTTTATACCCGGGCTGTATGGTCTGGATATGGCCGCCGTGGTACTGATGTTGCTGCTCAAAAGCATAGAGTTGCTGCTGGTATTGAATATGCTGGGTCAACCGGTCAGTGTACTCGGATTGGTGCTTA
>PWUP01000247.1 GCA_003562535.1 Gammaproteobacteria bacterium
AACAGCGATGGCACAGTTTCAAAAAGGCCAGTCCGGCAACTGCAAAGGTCGCCCCAAGGGCACGGGGAAAGCGGCCAAAATCGCCCAAGCGGTCAGCGATGCGGACTTAAAGCGCATCATCAACGTACTGATCGAGCAAGCTGTGGACGGCAATGTGCAAGCCGCCGGGTTGTTGCTGGCTCGAACCATCCCCCCCTTGAAAGCCACCACCGCGCCGATTACCCTCGCGTTGGCACCCGACGCCAGCCTCAGCGACAAAGCGCATACCGTACTCGATAGCCTTGCCGCCGGGCAGTTACCGCCGGATGTAGGTACCACCCTGCTGAGCGCCTTGGGCACGACCGCCCGCATTATTGAAATCACTGAACTGGAACAGCGCATCGCCGCTTTGGAGCAACGCCATGCCGCGCCACCTGATTAAACGGCTGGAACGCCTAGAACACCAGACGTCCTCCAACGCCTTCGAGCACCTGACTGTTGAGCAGATCGAACGGATTGCCGAGTGTTATGCCATGAGCGAGCAGTTGGCGAGTTCGTCTCCAGCACTGAGCACCGCCGAATGTCTGGCCGCTGCCTGTGAGGCATTACCTAACGACTGTTTGTTACCCCAACCCCATTTTCAACTAAAAAAGGGCTAGAGCCTAAGCTCTAACCCTTTGATATTTTTGGTCGGGACGGCAGGATTTGAACCTGCGACCACCTGCACCCCATGCAGGTGCGCTACCAGGCTGCGCCACGCCCCGATGATGCTAAACGCTCATGATACTCGATTGGTGGATAAATTCAAGCGCCACCCGCTAATCACCCGCTAATTCATGCTGGCGAGTATCGACCCGTGATTTGAGTTTCTGACCCGGACGGAACGTCACAACGCGACGGGCGGAAATCGGAATTTCCTCACCGGTTTTAGGATTACGCCCCGGACGTTGATTCTTATCACGCAGGTCAAAATTGCCAAAACCGGACAGCTTAACCTGCTCACCCTTTTCTAACGAACAGCGAATTTGCTCGAAAAAGGCTTCCACCAGCTCCTTGGCAACCCGCTTGTTCAAGCCGACTTGATCGAACAGGCGTTCCGACATATCCGCTTTAGTTAATGCCATGTTTATTCTCCTGTGTTGTTTCTGAATTCTGGATTCATTGCAATCTAAACGCGCAATCTAGCATGAAATTTCTGCTCCAATCCCTGCACAATGCCAGTGACCAAGTGATCAATGGCGGCATCCGTTAAATTCTCTTCTAACCCTTGAAAAACTAAACCACACGCTACACTTTTCTGACCCTCAGAGATGCCTTTGCCACGGTACACATCGAACACGGAGGCTTGGCGTAACACCGAACCACCGAGATCATGCAGTGCGGCAATCAACTGCTCAGCCGTCACCGCCTCATCGAGCACTACCGCCAAATCCCGACGACTGTAGGGAAATTTTGACAGGGGCTTAAACACCGGCAGACGCGGTTGCGCCAAGGCGCTCAAGCGCAGCTCAAACACAAACACCGCCATACCCGCCAGCCATTGTGTGGCCAAAGCCGGATGTACAGCCCCCAACCACCCCACAGGCTCACCTTGATGCTCAATCACCGCACTTTGACCCGGGTGCAAGGCCGGATGCGGGTGTGCACGATAGCGAAACGCTGCGGGATCACCGCGTAACGCTAACAGGGCGTCCACATCCCCCTTGAGATCGTAAAAATCGACCGGCTGCTGGGCAGCGCCCCACTGCTCTGACAGCCGTGAACCACTGATCAGACCACCGATCATTTCAATTTGCTCCGGGGCGGCGGGATCACCCTGAAACACTAACCCCGTTTCAAAAAGCCGCACCCGTTCCTGCTGACGTTTGCGGTTATAATCTAGGGTGCGGATCAGACCCGGCCATAAAGAACAGCGCATCACCGCTAAATCGCTAGAAATGGGATTACTCAAGGCAATCCCTGGGTGCTCAGGAAATAACGCCTGTTGTAAATCAGCCGCCACAAAGCTGTAGCTGATGATTTCTTGATAATCGCGCATGATCAGCGCATCGGCCAGTTGCGGTGCCGCCAAATGGCGTTCAGGGCAGGCACTGGGCTGTAAGCGCACCAGCGGCTGACGGCTAGGCAGACGGTGATACCCGTAAATGCGACCTATCTCTTCAATCAGATCGGCCTCTAAGCGAATATCAAAACGAAATGACGGCGGCATCACCCGCCAACCGACGTTAATCGGTTCGACGTGCATCCCCAAGCGTTGCAGACTGTCGCTGACCGACTCCGCAGCGATGGGATGCCCAAGCACCTGCTGCAAGCGCGTTTGCCGCAGAGTAATGGCCTCGGGCTTAGGCAAATGATCCGGTTCGGTTACGTCAATCAACGGTCCGGGACGCCCTCCGGCAATAGCGATCAGCAACTGGCTGGCGCGTTCAACGGCACGGACTTGCAAAGTGGAATCCACCCCGCGCTCGAAGCGATGCGAGGCGTCGGTATGCAGACCATAGCGCCGCGCCCGCCCTGCTAGGGTTAAGGGATTGAAAAAAGCACTTTCCAAGAATACGGACACCGTCTGCTCATCGCACTCGGAACGCGCCCCGCCCATAATGCCCGCCAGCGCCAGTGGACCGGAGGCATCAGTAATCAACAAGGTATCGGTGTCCGGTGTCACCGTCTGACCGTTCAGCAACTCTAGTGTTTCCTCACCCGTCGCTCGGCGAACGACAATACCGGCATCGAGTTTGTCCAAATCAAAAGCGTGTAAAGGCTGGCCGAGTTCCAGCATGACATAGTTGGTGACATCAACTAAGGGGCCGAGGCTGCGGATGCCCGCACGGCGCAGACGTTCGATCATCCACAGCGGCGTGGCCGCCGTCGGGTTCACATGCTGAATCACCCGTCCGGCATAACGGGGACAGTCGCTCGGTGCCATTAAGGTGACGGGAAATTCCTTGCCGGTCAGAGGTTGTATGGTCGGAATCGCCGGGGGGGTTGCGGTCAAACGATTCAGCACCCCCACCTCACGAGCGATACCGGCCATGCTTAGACAATCCCCGCGATTCGGGGT
>PWUP01000266.1 GCA_003562535.1 Gammaproteobacteria bacterium
ACGCCGACACCCTGATTGATGATATTGAGTCATTGGTTCGAGAACAATACTTCCAAGACTCAGAGCTTCCAGCACAAGAACAAGAACGACGGATTCAGGTCATTGCCCGTGCCTCCTACTGGTACTATCTCCTCGGAACCTCAGCCAAGCGCGATATGGTCTTTGATGAGAAGGCTTCAGTATCCCTTACTGGTAAGACCGGGCCATATATCTTGTATGCCTACGCCCGGATCCAGTCGATTTTGCACAAGTCGGATCTCAAGCCAGAAGCTTCTGCGGAATATGACTATGAAGCAGAGCGAGCACTGCTCACTGCAACCTTGAAGTTTCCTGAGATGGCTGCCTTGGCTACCTCTGAGCTTGACCCCGCCATTATCGCTCAGTATATCTATGAGCTGGCCGAGCTTACCAACTCCTACTATCACAAGTATCCGGTGATTGGCCAAGAGACACAGGTTGAGCAAAGCCGACTGTATGTTCTTGATCAGGTCTCTCAGTGTATTCGCCACGGATTATCTTTACTCACTATCGAGACTCTTCCGGAAATGTAACCCTCCATGTCACAAAACTCATACCAGAACAACAATACCAATCGACCGCAAAAAAATCCTCAACCGATTCAAAACAAGATTCCGCCTCAGGCAGTCGAGATGGAAGAATCAATCTTGGGAGCCATTTTGATTAACAAAGAATCGTTAATCCAAATTGTGGATGTTCTCGCACCGGATGACTTTTATCATCAAAAGAACGGTCTCATCTACGAGGTGATGCTCGATTTGTTTAACAAAAAAGAGCCGATTGACTTGTTGACCGTGACGCACAAGTTGGAGCTTATGCAAGAGTTGGACAATGTCGGAGGAGAGGATTATCTGGCTTCACTGGTCGACCTTATGACCTCTTCGGCTCATATTACCCATTACGCCCAAACCGTAAAGCACAAAGCCACTCTGCGAAAGCTCATCTCGGTAGGAGCTCACATTACCGAGCTTGGGTTCCAGGAGGAGGAGGAGATTGAAGATATTCTCGATCAAGCAGAGAAGTCCGTGTTTCAGGTATCCCAAAAGATCGTCCAGCAAAACTACATCAAGATGGCCGATGCTCTCCACGATGCCTTTGACCGGATCGACGAGGTCCATAATAACGGAGTCGGGATGAAGGGAGTTCGGACCGGCTTTCATTCCCTCGACAATGCTCTTGGAGGTCTCCAGCCAGCGAACCTAATTATTCTTGCGGCTCGTCCTTCAGTGGGAAAGACCTCTCTGGCTCTGGATATTACCAAAAACGTGGCTATGACTTCCGGCAAGGGAGTAGTCTTCTTTAGTCTAGAAATGTCCCAGGATGAGGTGGTTGACCGACTGATTAGCTCCGAAGCGCGAGTAGATCTTTTCAAAATGAAGACCGGGAAGCTCCACCCTGCTGACTTTGAGCTGTTGGCTCCCGCGATGGACTCCCTCTCACGGGCACAACTCTTCATCGAGGATACCCCGGGAAGTACGGTAATGAAAATGCGTGCTATCTTGCGCCGAATTCTTTCGGACTGTAAAGAGCTAGGATTGATCGTGATTGACTATTTGCAGTTGATGGAATCATCCAGCCGCTCCGATAATGTGGTACAACAGGTATCCGAAATTTCCCGTTCGCTCAAAGGTCTGGCTCGAGAGTTCGATGTTCCGGTAATTGCCTTGTCTCAGTTGTCTCGATCGGTGGAAAATCGTACCCCGCAGATCCCTCGATTGGCTGACCTTCGAGAGTCCGGATCCATTGAGCAGGATGCCGATGTGGTAATGTTCATTTATCGGGAAGAGAGAGAAAACCCCGACACCGATCGCAAAGGAGTTGCCGAAATCCATATTGCCAAGCAGCGAAACGGACCGATTGGAAAGGTCGATCTTGGGTTTCGTAAAGAGTTTGCCACCTTCGTCAATCTCGACTTCCATCATACACCTCCACCAGATATGTCCTCTCAACAATAATCGTACTCTTCATGGCCGACTCTTCTCATCCTGAATCACTCATAGATCTGATTGAGGATCTGCGCAAACTTCCCGGAGTAGGGCGCAAGACCGCCACTCGATATGCCTACTGGTTGGTTAGTCAGGATCAGACCTATCTCACCACCCTGGGCAAAAAAATCCACGCTATCAAAAAAGCCGTGAAGATATGTCGCATCTGTGGCAACAAAACCGAGCAGGAAGTCTGTGGTATCTGCCAAAATGCCGAGCGTAATATCGGTCAACTCTGCATTGTTGAGCAAGCCGAAGATATTCTACAGTTCGAAAAGACCGGCGTGTATCAAGGGAAGTATCACGTCCTCGGTGGGGTAGTAGATCCTCTGAAGAAAGTCTCCTTGCAGGAGCTCAATATCGACACTCTCCCAGATCGGATAGTCAGCGAAGAGGTGACTGAGATTATCCTCGCCCTCAACCCCACTATTCAGGGTGACGCTACCAATAGTGCCCTCCAAGAGTATTTCCGAGACCAAGACCTCACGGTAACCAAACTCGGCCGGGGAATCTCTATGGGAAGTACTCTGGAGTACGTAGATACCACGACTCTCCAAGAAGCTTTGAACAGTAGGAGGTAGAATTATCGAAGAGTATCAGGAGCTGGAACGGCTTGGAGATGAATGCCGGTTTTTTGAGCAAAGTCTTCTTGCTGGCTTTGAGGGATATGTTCGAGATCAGAGGCGGTATGAATTTCAAACCCATGGGTGACTTCATTATACCTGACACGAAAGGGAAGATTCGTAATCTCAAAGGTATAGTAAGAGAGCCTCTCAGCTAATTCATGGTAATCATGGCCTTGAGAATTTTCAAGGAGAGAAGGATTATTGGTATAAGAATTTGTATCTTCATGATATCGTCTGTAGGTTTCATTTAGTTGCTGAGCTATAGTAGGAGCTCGATCGAAGATCTGTTGCCAAAACTCAGGTTCACTCGGAGATTGATTTGAGTGGATGTGACCCCGTAAAATAATCATATCTCGGGCTAAGATGAGTTGTTGGAGTTCTCGTTGTTCGCGTATATTGATATGGGG
>PWUP01000253.1 GCA_003562535.1 Gammaproteobacteria bacterium
GGCCTATGCCATTGACCAGGGGCTGGACGAGTTTTTAAAAATGATTGACCAGATTAAAAATGTCAGGTCTTGGCTGGACCCCGAAGGGTTTATCCGTCCTAAGTACAGCGTTTTTATTGCTGATGAAAACCAGCTGATGATAGACAACAGGCACTTTTTTGACGCCAACTACCGACAGGTTTACCCGACATAGATATAAGGGGGGATTAAAATGAGTTACTCACCTACAGCTTGGCTGAAGAGAATCGTGGAACACCCGAACAGGTACGAATTTATATGGCTGGACACAACTAACGACCTGGTATGGATAGCGCCAATGCCGGGCGCCGTCACACAAGAAGGGACGCCGCTAACGGAGGACAACCTAAACAATTTAGAGGCGTGGATAGGCAGGGTGCGGTATATACAAGAAGATACCCCCACCGGATTTGAAGACGGCGCATTATGGATCAAACCGAGCGAACCCGCAAAATTGCACGTAGCTCACGATGGTTCCTGGCACATAATAGGCGCGGGATATTTCGTCGAAAAAGCGGGAGATACAATGCAAGGCAAGCTCGTGGCGCAAAACAACACGGACTACTCGTTCTTCCAGATGCGCAATGCATACCTCAGCACCCATGACGCTGACGATGAGCTAGGCGGCAACGGTGATTTGTGGTTCAAATACGAAGACTAAGGGGGGCGCAAAATGCCGCAGAGCTTTTTAATTTCCGATTACGCGGTTGCAAATGGCGAGGCCGGTAATTGGTGGCGAGGCTATTTATTCAGGGTTGCGTATCCTATACGTGTGTCGGCGCTGCGTTGTGGCATGGTGCAGGACGGCACGGGGTATACACGCTATGCCGCCCTTTACGAAGCCGATGGCGTTGTGCCCCAAGCAGTGCTTGCTTCTGGCGTAGCCCCGGAGGTGCGCGGCGGCGAGCTATCTGTTAGTGAAATCGACCTAAAGCCAGACCAAGATTATATTTTTGCCCAAGGCGCTAGCAACGATAATGCTTTAGGAAAATTGTGTCATTACAACGCAGAATATTGGGATACTGCCACAATGGTTAGCAGTGAGGACTGGCTTGACTACTGGAAGCCAGTTGATGCGGAAACGTATGAGCACCAAGTTTTATGCTGGCGAACATACGGAGATGCTGATGAAATACTTGGTAAGGAGCCGTTTAAAGCGGTGGCACATAATCAGGTAGACACCAGGCCAGACCTGGGGCTGGTATATAAGATACGTAAGCTGCAAGCGTGGTGTAAAGTAGGCGGGCAGTGGAAGGAAGTGGTTGACGCTTGGTGCAAGATAGGCGGCAACTGGAAAGAAATAGCAGATGTAATCCCAAAAATCGGCGGCAACTGGAAAGACTGAGAAAGGGAGTATGAATGCAAAGGAGTGATGAGTAAATGACAAGAGAGTCGTCTCAAACCTTATTGGGCAAGATTAAGGATTTTTTGGACAGCATAATAAGCAACAACAAAGTGCAAGCTGAGATCGACAGTTCCGCTCTGCCGGATGGGGCATCAACTGAGGAAAAGCAAGATGACATGATAGAGGCTATCAGATACTCAATACAACAAGGCGCTACCGGCGTTGCTACGGGCGGCAGCACCACAACTCTAGAGGACGAAGACATCGCTTTCGAAAATGACGAACTATTCAAGAACGCTAAAATAGTCATCGAGCGCGGGGACGGCGGCACTCATTATGTAGCTGAAATATCTTCGCATGCGACAGCGGGTGGTAAGACTACGTATACCTTCCCGGACATTGGAGTAACTGTCCAGGCAGGTGATAGATACTGGATTAGAGTGCCAGTAGAAATTCAGGACATTGAAAGAATTGGCGGCACAACCCAAACCGGCGATGATTGGACAAAGCGATTTGAGGCTTTGAACGACGAAACCGTAAAAGGCTTGCTAAAAACCCTGGGGGATATAGACACCGGGGACAACATCATAACCCGCTTGGGAGCACTGGCATCTGCGGCAGAAACAGATCCTACAGCAAGTGCGGATCAGATTGCCTTGCTAAAAGGTATTATCCGGCAACTTCAGGGCGATGGGGACAAGGCAAATAGTGTTCAATTAACGGACGCACTTGAAACCTTGCAAAATAGCACCGCCCAAAACCAAGATGGAACAGAGTTGGAAACGCCAGGTTACGGCACGGTAGCTTTTGATGTGGATGTTACTGGCGATTTTGACGGGCTGGTGAATTTTGAGGGTTCTATTGACGGCACGAACTGGCGTGACCTGTGGTGCTTACGAAAGCAGGACATGACACTCCAAGTCCAGACCAACGGGCCTGGCGTATTTGTAGCTGACGCCAGAGGGTTTGCTAAGGTAAGAGCGAGGGTATCGGACTATGTGGCTGGTTCAGTCACGGTTGTGGCCAGGGCTACACAGCAAAGTGCTTCTGATTCGCTTTTTGTTGCTGGTGGCGAAATTAATATTGTTGACCAGCCTATTAATACTCAACTAACGGGCAGTAATGTTTTATACGATGGTACAAAAAGCATAGGTAGTACGGCAGAAGAATTAGGTTCTGACCAAGACGTATTAGAATTGATGATACAAGCTGACCCTGATAATACAGAAGATATATTCGTAGGAAATGCCACATCGCAATCAGTAAAACTTAAACCAGGCCAAAGTTATGAGATGAGCATGGCAAATTTAAACCTGGTATATGTTAAAGCAGACAGCGGAACACAAACGGTAAATTACCACGCAAGGGGTGAGAGTTAATGTCACTCAAAATATTTGATATGGGTTGGCTTAAAAAATTACTTGATACACATAAGTCAGAAACTACGCCCCACGCTACAGCACAAGAATTGAAAGCATCCAACCAAATCGAAGTAATATCCACAGACGATGCCACTTCTCCAACAGCAGCTCCGCTGAAAACTGCTGGCGGGTTGGCGGTGGCGAAGGATGCTTATGTGGGGGGGAGTATTTGGGCGAGGAACGAACCATTGATAAGCTCTCATGGTGGAAGTGGCGAAAAAAAGGAGTTTATGTGGAATA
>PWUP01000214.1 GCA_003562535.1 Gammaproteobacteria bacterium
AAAACCATCATCCACATCCCCCATGTCAATTCCCGCGAAAGCACCAAGGACAAAATCCGCGAAGTCGAACACCTGATCGAAGCCCTGGGCGAATGGCAGGGCACGGATCCCACCACGGGCTTCCACACCGTCCACCGCGCTGACGGGCGGGTGCTGCGCATCGCTGATCTGGTCGATGATGATATCGGTTTGGGCATCTGGTCATGCCGCGTGAGTGGTTCTTAGTCCCCCTTGATGCGATTAACACCGCCGTTGAGAAAATCCAAGACGGTACGATCGCCGAGTACCGCTATGATATCCAACAGGCGAAGTTGGTACGGGTGAGTGAGTCGTTAGGCGCCAACCTTGAGTGAACGAGACGGGCTAAGCACCCCCAACCGTTGGCTTACACCTCGGTTTACCAGTACACTGCCCCATAACACCATCCTACGTCACTATTCGGTCGCCGGGCTGTGTAAAAAACCCCAACATACACTTAACATTATGAGCTTATACATCATCCGTCACGGCCATTAGTTCCCCATAACTCACTGCGAGGATTTTCTATCATGCTCAAATCTTTCATGTCTTTACTGAATAAACCCTCTACCTTGCCGGATGCCGCTACGGCTCTGCCTGGCCGCGACCAGTCGATGGCGGTGCCAACGTCTCATTATGTCAAGGGCACCCCGTTATGCGGGCCATTTCCTGAAGGTTTACAACAGATGGTGTTAGGACTGGGCTGTTTTTGGGGCGCCGAACGGGCATTCTGGACGTTAGAGGGGGTGTACACCACGGCAGTGGGTTACGCAGGCGGCTCGACGCCCAATCCCACCTATGAGGAAGTCTGTAGCGGTGGCACCGGACATGCCGAAGTGGTGTTAGTCGTCTTTGATCCCCAAATCATTGCCTATGAACGGTTGTTGCAGGTGTTCTGGGAAGCGCATGACCCTACCCAAGGTATGCGTCAAGGCAATGACATCGGCACTCAATACCGCTCGGCTATCTATACCCACGACGCGGCTCACTACGCAGCAGCCATCGCTTCACGAGACGCCTATCAACCGGCGTTGAACTCGCGTGGCTATGGTGCCATCACCACTGAAATTCGCTCCGCGCCCCCGTTTTACTACGCGGAGGACTACCACCAGCAATATTTGGCGAAAAATCCTGGGGGCTATTGTGGCCTCGGCGGCACGGGGGTCGCGTGCCCGCGCACCGTCGAGGTATCGTGAAACCTTAGGTCGAAACCCCTAAGCCGAAGTTACGCAAGGCGGTGCGGAAGGAGTTAAACGGGCTAAGGATGGCGTCACCCAAGATGACCAGACACCCAAACCAGTGGAAAAACGTTGGGTTGGGTTGATCGGTCAGGTACAGATAACACATCAACACCGTAGCAATAATCAACGACAGCACGGCACTACTGAGATCGAGCAGGAAACCGGCGGCGTTGATATTACCAGATTTAAAAAATTCAATAAATAACACGGCCATACACAAGCCGAGGAAGATGAACCCGGCAATACCTGCCATGTTTAGGCCGGTGAAATGGACGATCACCATGTAAAGAATGATCACCAATGTCCATGGAATTTTACCCAGTGTGGACAGGCTACCGCTTTTTATGGGCAAGCTAATATTATCTGACATTGTAGAAACTCCTATAAAATAAGTAGAGTGGGTTAAAAACATCACGATCCGTTGCATTCTAGGGCGCTGTGTGTCACATCGCTGCAAGAAGTACATCCCTTACCCTAGCACTCATCGGTTGATCAACATAAGCCCAGCATACCATACCCTGTTTTAACACCAGCTTGTTTGGCTAGCGTGCCGCCACGACGGTGATTTCCACTCGAAAATCAGAATTCGCCAACCGTGCCTCAACGCAAGTTCGGGCTGGGGCGCAGTCTTTAGCCACCCACATATCCCAGACTTCATTCATGGCGGCAAAATCGCTCATATTCGACAGATAAATCGTTGCTGATAGCAACTTAGTTTTATCGGAACCCACCTCGCTGAGCAATGAGTCAATCTGGAAAAGAATTTCCCGAGTTTGCTCAAATACTGTACCACTGGATTGATTCTTCGCCACCTGTCCTGCTAAATAAATCGTATCACCGTGGACGACGATCTGGCTCATACGCGAACTGACGTGTTTACGATCTATGGTCGTCATAATGCCGGCTCCTATGAATAAGGCTGCTGTTCACTGTGCTGATTGCACTTACCACAATTTCCACAATTTCTGCATATTTCCTGCGCATTGTTGGCTGATAATCATCATCAACAGGATGATTAATCCTGATGTCATCCCCAACAAGACAGGAGCAATCCAATGAAACATCGTACCATACCCACAGCGACTACAGCGTTATTACTGGCACTTATGGTAACCCCTGCTCTGGCTGCTGAAACGCCGACCGAGCCGCTGCAACCCGGCCAACAACGGGGGGAGTGGCGTCAAGACGGTTCTCGCTGGTCTGAAGAACAGCGCGCTGAGCAGCGTGAGAAAATGCGGGCTATGAGCCGCGAAGAGCGCCGCGAATTCATGCAGCAGCGCAACGACGCTCGTCCAGAACGCGGTGAACGGCGTCAAGATGGCTCGCGCTTGTCCGCTCAACAACGCGCCGAGCAGCGTGAGAAAATGCGGGCTATGAGCCGCGAAGAGCGCCGCGAATTCATGCAGCAGCGCAGTGAAACTCGTCAAATGCGCCGCGAACAACGCCAACACCAGCGGATGATGTAGTGGCCTCTGTCACCACGGGCGGTTGATCCGCCCGTGCGGTGGCACTTAATGCCCAGCCTTTCCTTTTGCCGAGCGGGTGGCATGCCAAACCAAATGCGCCAGTAATTCTGCCGAGCGGCTTGTGGATTGCTGTACGCTGTGCAGTTTTTCCGGCATATGGGCTAAATCCAGACTGTCGGTGATTTCCAAAGCCGCCAGTTGGGCGTTATCCACAACGGTGGATAACAGATTACGATAGACCAAATCCGCTTTAGAATCGAGCCGTACTGCCGTTGCCCAAT
>PWUP01000160.1 GCA_003562535.1 Gammaproteobacteria bacterium
CCATCAGCGGCGCGGCGATCTTTAGGACACCAGCCGCCGACCGATAAACCGAGCGCCAAGGCCACATCGAGGCTCGCTCGATCAACACCGGTTTGGCCGCCGCTGATGATACGCCGTGGTCGCGGCTTCAGGGCATCACTCAGGCGGTTCATGGCGCTGATGCCTTGTGATGTTAGGGGCTATTTTGCGAATGGTATTTGATCCACGCTCGGACCGCTTGCCAACTGGCTTTGGAGGGTTGCTGATTGTAGGCTAAGCGAAATTGACTGATCCACAGATTTGCTCCTGAGCCGGACAGGGCTAAGGTAGCGCGTTGCGGGGCGGATACGCGGTAAATAGCGACGTGACCGTCGCGAATAGGGCGTTCATAACTGCCGACACAGTGGTTCATTTCCCGACCTTCGGCGCGCAGTTCACTCACATTACGGATGGCGCGGATGGTGGCCGAATCCGGCAGGGGGGGATCGGGAAACTCGATGTGGCGTGTCGGCGAGTCCGTTTCGATGAACCGCTGCGTATTGATTTTCTCCATCCAGCGATCATGGCAGCGTTGCAGTTGCGCTAGGGTTCGATAGCGGTGCAGCAGCCGGGTTAAGTCAGGAATATGTAGCGTCTGCCCCATATATCCAAGATCGTCCAGTAACTGTACATAGCGCTTGGCTTCGCCTAATACGGCGCCCGGTTTAGCGGTGTGCGCTCTGTGTTTAAGATGGGATAGGACGCCATCATGGGATAAATGGGGATAGCGCTCGATCACCCGCAACACGGTCATCGGCACGGCGTCAAAGTGACGACATAGCTCCACGGCGTGTGTGTCGCGTAATACCCGCCGCAGTAATGTCAACTCCCGCTGGTCGCCGTTGCTCACGACCGTCTTACGCAGAAACCGCAGTGCCGCACGACGGTTCACTCCCACAGTGGTCTCCAACAATACCGGCAGGGGTTGGCGCAGCCAGGTGCGCATCGTCTCACAGTCCCACTCTTGCTCTTGGGCGACATCTACCGTCAGCCACAACAGCAACGGATGATGCGCTAACAGCGCCCGTGCCTCTTCCAACAGCGCTAACCAGCGCAACATCGGAAACTGCCGATAGCCAAACACCATCACCCGCTCGCACAATGCCGAGGGGATCGACTCCAGAAACTGGGTCATCACGCTACTGCGCGGTGGCGGGGCGATGAGCAGCAGATCGGGGTCTTCATAGGGTGACAGTGACCAGTGCGGCTGTTCGGCTAAGCGGTGATAGAGCTTCAATCCGTCTGACCACGGCGAGATGCGCAATTCCACGCCCAGGTAGGCGCTAAAATCCAGGTATAACTCGCCCTCAGCGGTCAATCGGGCGTCAGGATCACAGAGCAACATCGGATGGAGATCCCCCGTTAACGTCTACACGACTAAACCATTCGAGCTTGCGCCCTGTAATGGCCTATAACCGATGACTCCGCAGGAGGCATCCGGCATCGTAGGCGCATAGCGGATGAGCGTGTTAAGCATCCACAATGAGCCTTTTGCCTAGGCTGACCACGTCATCCACGTTATAACCCAGGTGGGTATAAAATCCGAGAACCCTTGGGTTAGTTGTACGAACCATGATATTCAGCTTTGGGCATCCCATTGAGCTGAGCAAGGTTTCGATGCGTGTCATCAGCAACTGACCATACCCCAGATTCTGGTAGTGGGGCGAGACCGCTAGATAGAACACAGAACCACGATGACCATCGTAACCCGCCATCACGGACGCCATGACTTTACCCTCCCGCTCGCCGACGAGGAACAACTCAGGCTGCACCCACAGTTTTCGGGCGATGTCCTGTTCGGGGTTATTCCATGGTCGGGTTAATCCGCACGCTTCCCACAGGGCAATAACGGCGCGGGTATCCTCTTTGGCAAATTTTCGGATCTGCATTAGCGGTGATGTTTTACGATTGAACTCAGCGTGAGTCTATCACCATTGCACTGCACACATGCACATAGCCCGTAGCTTAGCCATAATCAATACCACACCGCTACGTGGCCAAAATCACTGTCCGCCGCGCACGAGACGAACGTGGAAGGCGTGACTCCGGTAGTTGTAGTGAGCGTTACCACTGCCGAAATACACGTACCACGCGCTGCTCGAATCGTTGGCGTGGGGAGAACCCGACCAGAAAAGGTCGCTCGGCGTTTCGGGAAATGCCTCCGGCACAATGGTGGGTCTCTGGAAGTCACCTGAACATTTGCAACCAAACTTTTCGGGTTTCCCGTTGGAGCAGTAGATTAAGGTTTTCAATTCATCGATAGTCGGTAAACGCCAGCCGGGAACTTGGTCAGCGGCTGCACAGGCTTCATCCCAAGTATAGCGATTGGCCTCGCCAGTGCAGGTGCGTCCATCCCAACTCTGACCTAGGCTACAGCGTTGCCATTCGAGACCCGTGGTGGTGTCGTAGAGGATATCGCCGTTGTCACCACGCACTTGGTAACGGTCAGCTATCAGGTCTGTGGTTAGGCTGATGGGAGCCGCCTGTTCCTTAGCTTGACGGCGTTGTTCAGCCTGGTCAGCTTCACGGGCAGTCTGTTCCTCAGCTTGATGACGTTGTTCCGCTTTGGCATCAGGTGCGGCCAGTGCTTTGAGTACAGCGATGAAATTTTCCGGTCGTTCTGTGCAGTCCTCTTCAATACAATCGCTGAGTAATGCCGACAGCGTTTCGTCATCGTTATCCAGCATCCGCCAATCAGAACGGGTAAGATGGGTTTTCAGGAATAAGCAATAACACAGCGTTTTGCCAAAGCCGTACACATCGGAATACGGGCCGACCGAACCCAGTCGCCGTCCCATTTGCTCCGGTGCGGCATATTCGTAAGTCCCCCCCGCACTGTCGGCCACTAATGATCCGCTGAGTTGGGAGCAAAAAACAGTTCTTGATTTTTTCTTCATTGTTTATCAGAATTCTCCATTGTAGATAGGTTATCTACAAGCGCGAAGGTTTCGCGTTCCATGGTCGAGGTCGAAGTCGAATCGC
>PWUP01000347.1 GCA_003562535.1 Gammaproteobacteria bacterium
ACCAGCCGGCACTCAGACCCGGTTCAGCGCCGGTGTGCACGGGAATACCGCGTGCTTGCATCAGGGCGGTGAACTGCTCCCGTGCCTGCTGTGCCAGTTGGCGGCCCTCAGCGGCAATCTGAGTGACATAATCGCCGTACAGGGTGATGCCTTCCCCCGCTCCAGCAATGATTTGTGGCGGTTGCCAGACAAATAAGCCTTCGATATAGCTGGTGAATCGCTCGGCAATCTGTAACGCGGTTTCCAAGACCGATTGATCAATCTCATCGTCGTGAAACGGCAATAAAATGGTTTTCATAGCGCGAACCGTGACAAAATTCCAATAAATGACCGTCCATTATACGCACTTTTAATCCAGACCGAGTTCTGACCACAGGGCATCGACCCGTTGTTTGACCTCAGCACTCATGACAATGGGACGCCCCCACTCACGCTGGGTTTCCCCCGGCCATTTATTCGTGGCATCCATGCCCATTTTGGAGCCTAGACCAGACACCGGCGACGCGAAATCCAGATAATCAATCGGAGTATTATCCACCAGCACCGTGTCGCGTGCTGGATCCATGCGGGTGGTGATCGCCCAGATCACGTCTTTCCAGTCGCGGGTATTGATGTCGTCATCGACCACAATCACGAATTTGGTGTACATGAACTGGCGTAAAAAGCTCCACACCCCCATCATCACCCGTTTGGCATGGCCGGGGTATTGTTTTTTCATGCTGACCACAGCCAATCGGTATGAACAGCCCTCGGGGGGCAGGTAAAAATCGACAATTTCCGGGAATTGTTTTTGCAGAATGGGTACGAATACTTCGTTCAACGCCACCCCAAGAATGGCCGGTTCATCAGGCGGGCGGCCGGTATAGGTGCTGTGGTAAATCGGATCGCGCCGATGGGTGATGCGCTCGACGGTGAACACGGGAAAATCATCGACTTCATTGTAATAGCCGGTATGATCGCCGAAGGGGCCTTCCGCAGCGGTATCGTCAGGGTGCAGCACCCCTTCAAGTACAAACTCGGCACTGGCGGGGACTTGTAGCTCTGAACCCAGACATTGAGCCAGTTCGGTGCGGGCACCGCGCAGCAAACCGGCAAACGCATATTCCGATAAGGTATCCGGCACCGGCGTCACCGCGCCTAAAATCGTCGCTGGATCAGCGCCCAAGGCCACAGCGATGGGGAAAGGCTGGCCGGGATGGCTGCGTTGCCAATCACGGAAATCCAGCGCACCACCACGGTGCGACAGCCAGCGCATGATCAGCCGATTGCGCCCCAGTAATTGCTGGCGATAAATACCCAAATTTTGGCGGTTTTTGTCGGGGCCTTTAGTGATCACCAGCCCCCAGGTCAACAACGGTCCGGCGTCTTCCGGCCAGCAGGTTTGCAGCGGTAACTGATAGAGATCCACGGCTTCACCTTCTAGCACCTGTTCTTGGCAGGGTGGACGGCTGATTTTTTTCGGAGCCATATCCAAGATTTTTTTGAAAATCGGTAATTTCTGCCAAGCGTCTTTCATGCCGCTGGGTGGATCGGGCTGTTTGAGAAAAGCGAGCAATTGACCGACTTCGCGCAGAGCGCTGACTGAATCCTCACCCATGCCCAAGGCGACCCGCTGCGGGGTGCCAAATAGGTTGGCCAGCACCGGGATGCCATAGCCTTTGGGACGCTCAAATAACAGGGCTGGTCCACCAGCCCGTAATACTCGATCACTGATTTCGGTGATTTCTAAATTCGGGTCAACTTCAGCACGGATACGCTTGAGTTGTTGAGAGGCTTCGAGTTGCTGAATAAAATCGCGTAGATCACGGTAGCGCATGACAGATCCTAGTGGTAAAAACACAGATAAGCATAGACGCCAAGCACGCGACGTTGTATCCTTAGCGGCTTGAATTAATCTGATTGCCTCAAGCGCCCGTAGCTCAGCTGGATAGAGCGTCGGCCTCCGGAGCCGAAGGTCAGAGGTTCGAATCCTCTCGGGCGCGCCATAATGCTGTGAGTCCTGCTCAATAGCCCACCATAAGAAACACCCGCCGCACGGTGCCCCAGCCATCAAGCTCTAGTTCAACTTCAATCGCTCGGGGCAGCACGGCGCTATCTGGCTCAGCCGGTGGTACCGGCCACCGTGATTCCCAGCGGTTTTGGCTGTCGAGAAAACGGATGCGCACCGCAGTGACCCCCATAAGCAGCTCAGCGGCAGGGGCTTGGTCCAGATCAGCCCCATCCAATACCGGGCTGGTGGAACGCAGCAATCGATCGCCGTCCCAACGATAGCGCAGGCGCTGTAAACCGGAGCGTTGGGTCGCCAGAGGGTTAGCATAACCGCTGCGAGTCAGGCTCAACAGTACCGGCCCACGAGTATCACCCACCAAAGCCGGTTGCACACCACCAAAACTATCACGCACCGGACGGGCAACCAGTTGTTCCAGATCACGGCGCAGCCATTCCATGCCCAGTTGCAGTCGCCGCAATTGCTCGCTGCGTTCGGCCAAGGCGGCACGGGTGGCCAGTATGGTATCCAGACCTGAATAGGCGGTTGCGCCGATGACCGCAAACACGGCCATTGCCACCAGCAATTCCAGCAGGGTCAGACCCCGTTGACGCTTCAACGGTGTTGCCCTAGAAAAGCGCTAAGCTGCGCCGCTGTGGTGTCGCTACCAGCGGGTCTGACGCGCACATCCAAGCGGCGTAAATCGGGTTCCGGTGTGGCTTGTACTTCGACACTCCAATGCCACTCGCGCCCCGCCATTGTGGTTTCACCGCTGAAACGACTGCCCGCATCCGGCCAACGATTCTCTAACTGTTGCTCGGCAATGACATTCTCGGCAATCCACCCCGCGATGGTGCGTTCCTGTAAAATCGCCTGTGTGCGGGCGCTGTCACTGGCGGCCTGAATCACCGCAGCCATAGCAATGGCTAAAATGGCTAAGGCGACTAAGACTTCCAGCAATGTAAACCCCTGCAATCGACGCTTCACGGCAGGGGCTGCCAAACGATTTGACCCAGTAAATCAGCGCTGATTTGATAAGCGAGGCCGCTGCCGAATGGGCCATGCAGCGTGAGCTCAAAGGGATTGATTTCACCGCTGGCGGTCAGCCAAATGCGCGGAGGGTCATCAGGGTCGAGATCAACCCCGCGATTTTCAAAATACAGGGCTAACTCCCATTCAGAGGGTAGGCGATGTTCAGCGCCCAGTGCCTGCCACTCCGACTCGTCACTGCGGCGCAGAAACTGATAGCGATCGGGCAGTAGCCACAGCCCCCGGGTCTCACCGAGCAGCACAGCCTCATCGCGGTGGTGTTCTAGACGCACGGCCAACCGTTGGACTTCACGCTCCAGGCGTTGATCCTGACCGGACAGACCGCTGACACTGAGCACCGCCAAGCCGGTCAGAATCCCCATCAGCGCCAGTGTGACCAGAACCTCTAGCAGGGTAAAACCGCGCTCAGTCGTCCAGATTCCAGTTACCGATTTCGGCATTGATCCCCTCGCCCCCTGGCCGACCATCAGCACCGAGTGAATAGACATCAAACTCGCCATGTTGACCGGGGTGTAAATACTGATAAGGCCGCCCCCAAGGATCACGAGGCAGTCGGTCTAAATAGCCGCCAGAGCGCCAATTCGGAGCTTCAGGCTGGCCGCTGGGGCGTTGCACTAAGGCTTCCAGTCCTTGATCGGTACTGGGGTACACAAAATTATCCAGCCGATACAGATTAAGCTGAGTTTGTAAAGCACGGATATCATTGCGGGCTTTGACCAAGCGGGCTTCATCCGGCCGATCCATAATTCGCGGTACGACCACAGCCGCCAAAATGCCCAAGATCACCACCACCACCATGACTTCAATCAGGGTGAAACCACTATGACGAGAAACAGCACGCATTGCACACGACTCACAATAAGGTTAGCAGGTTAACACACTCTCCAGACCATAGAGAGCGTGACAAGTTTATTCAACTACTAGCCGCCAGTTGTTTAGTTTGACGGGGTGAGTCGGTATTCACCAATAGCGCACGCTGCCGCGCTGCATCATCGAGTGTTTGCACCATTGTCCACCACTCGGCCAATTCGGCTACCGGCTCCCCGGCGGCTGCCCGTAAGACCAAGAAATCATAAGCAGCACGAAAGCGCGGGTGGTGCATAAACGCCAACGCCCGTTTGCCCGTGCGGCGCTCAAACCGGTTTTGCAACGCCCAAATTTCCCGCATGGGCAGTGCATACCGGCGCGGTAATGCGGTGTGCCGATTTTGGTAACGAATCAGTTCATCACACGCTTGTTGCAGGGCGTCATTGGCAGGCAAGGCTTGGAAGGCCGGTTGTTGGAGTAAGGATTGTAACGGCCCCCAAAGTAGTGTGGCGTACAAAAACGCTGGGGTGATGGGGCGTCCCTCGGCAATTCGCTGATCGGTATTGGCAAACGCATGGATGAGTAAATGGCGTGCTGTGCTGTAATATTCATGACGCAAACAGCGGTCAGTAGCGGGAAATAAATAACGAAACAGTCCGAATAAGCGCAGCAGCTCAAAGCACTGCACCGCTTGGCCGCCCATAAACAGCTTGAGCAGCTCGTCAAACAAGCGCGCAGGCGGCGCTTGCAGCAGCAGATGCCCGAGTTCATGGATGGGTGCCTCGGTCTCGGGGGCTAAACGGAATCCTAACTTAGCCATGAAACGCACTGCCCGCAGCATCCGCACGGGATCTTCACGATAGCGTTGCTCAGGCTCACCAATCAGACGTAATACCCCAGCGTGTAAATCCGCCATACCGGAGGCATAGTCGCGTACTGAAAAATCGGCGATGTCGTAATATAAGGCATTGACGGTAAAATCACGGCGGAGAGCGTCGTCTTCAATACTGCCAAATACATTATCGCTGATAATCCGCCCGTGCTCGTCGAGTTCAACGCCTGACTCTTCATCATCGGGATCATGTTGGGCACGAAATGTCGCGACTTCGATGATCTCATTGCCGAAATGAATATGCGCTAACCGAAAGCGGCGGCCAATTAGACGGCAGTTACGGAATAAACGCCGCACTTCTTCAGGGCGGGCATCAGTAACGACGTCAAAATCCTTGGGTTCCAAGCCCAGTAATAAATCTCGGACACCGCCGCCCACTAAACAGGCGCGAAATCCAGATTCATGCAGACGATACAGCACCTTGAGTGCGCGAGGACTGATCAGACGGCGGGAAATCGTGTGTTCAGAACGGGGAATAGTTTGGAACAACGCAGTGTCTGGTGAATCAATGTCCAATTGATCAAGTATCATATCGGTGAGCTAAATGGATGATGATAGCATGTTGTGGTGCTCATGGAGTGGGATTTAAGTTTGATTCGGTTAAGCCTCTTCCCAAGCTAGACGTAAGGTTTGTAATTCAATTTGGCGGATCTGCGACCCATCCGCCCAACTCACCCGCACCTCCACTTGGTACAGATTCACCGCAAAACCCAAGGTCTCAATATCGGCAGGGGCTTCGGGATCAACATAGCGCTCGATAGTCACTTGCCAAGCAAACTGGGGGTCGAAAGCGCCCTCATAGACCCCTTCGGTCAGCGGCGGTTCGACCCCGACTTGAGCTAATAAAGACTGGGCATGTAATGTGGCTAGGGTATAGTCTTCCGCCAAGGCGGTATTACGCAAACTCTGGCCAAATGCATGTAATAGGGTTGCCACGGCGACGCTGAGAATCACAAAGGCCACCAACAGCTCTAATAGCGTAAAACCGCGTGCGCGGCTAATCGGCATCACGATCCTCAATGCGAATGCGCCCGGTTAACCAATCGACATTCACCCGATACTCCACTCGCTGGTCACTCAAGGCGATATAGCCTCCCGTAGAACTGCCATCGGGGAAAAAGCGGATATGGCCGCGATCCTCGTCAACGATTTCTGCTTGAGCGGTGTAAAGCTGGATGGTCACCCGTGGATGCTGCGGCAGGGTTACTGGACGTTGCCGCCCGGTGACGGTAAATTCGCGCCGTTCGAGATCGATACTCAGTACCGCAGGCTGCTGTTGAGTGACCGCTTCACTGCGAGCCGCCCGCAGCCCGGCGGCTAACTGCCGTGCGGCTCCGCGTACTTCAGTGGTCACTCCCGCCCCACTGAGCATGGGTGGAATCAAGGCCACCAGCAATCCCATCACCACCAACACAACCAGCAGTTCCAGCAAAGTAAACCCGCGCATGGTGGTACGCGCTAGACCCAGCTAGTGGCTACCAACTGACGATCTCGGCATTTGCCCCCGAACCCCCAGGTGAACCATCGGCACCATAGGACAGTAAATCATACGGGCCATGTTCACCAGGTGAACGATACACAAAGTCATTGCCCCAAGCATCGGTGGGGATGGTGCTACGGCGTAAATAAGGCCCATTCCAGCGGTTAACCCCTGGAGGTTGGCGGATTAAGGCTTCCAAACCTTCCGCCGTGGTGGGATATCGCCCTACTTCCAGCCGGAACATGTCTAATGCCCCGCCTAATTGTTCGATTTGGGTCTGGGTGGTTTGGACATTGGCGGTTTCGGTGCGGCCAATGAGATTGGGCACGACAATACCGGCCAGTAAGCCCAGAATCACCAGCACCACTAATAATTCCACCAAGGTAAAGCCCGCAGCCCGGTGCTGCGGCGCGGGGTTATGTACACAGATCATAAGAATTCCTCTGAAAATATCTCAACATCATCACTAAAACGCGAGATCATTAATACTAATAATCGCCACCAAGATAGACATGATAATTGCGGCGATGATCATCCCCAATCCGAGAATTAATATCGGCTCCAGCAGTGACAACAAACGCTTGACCGTGGTCTGCACTTCACCGTCATAGGTATCCGCCACTTGTAACAGCATGGCATCCAACTGGCCGGTTTCTTCACCCACGCGGATCATGTGAATCGCCAAGGGCGGAAATACCTCTTGCTTGAGCAGTGGCTCAGCCAGACCCTGACCGGCTTTGAGATTTTCTGCAACTGCACCCAAGGATTCCGCCAACACCTGATTAGCGATAATTTCTCGCACAATGCCTAAGGCACTGAGTAAGGGGACGCCATTACGCAATAAGGTTCCCAAAGTACGTGCTAGCCGTGCGGTTTCCACCTTGGCGATTAAATCGCCGACTAAGGGGATGCGCAAAGCCAAGCGATCCCAACGCCGCCGGGTGTAGAGATGACTGAATTGCTGGCGGAAAAACAGTAAAGCCCCCACAATTAATCCCCCACCCACCCACCAATAACGGCGCACTGCTTCACCTAAGCCAATCACGATTTGAGTCGCCAAGGGCAAGGCTTCACCGGCATCGTCGAACAGAGTCTGGAATTGCGGCACCACATAGGTCAATAAAATCACCACCGAGGCACCGGCAACAATCAGCAGAATCAACGGGTAGATTAATGCTGAGGTGACGGTGTCTTTTAACGCCTTACTGCGCTCCAAAAACTCCGCCAGCCGCTCCAGCACCACTTCCAGTGACCCACCAGCTTCACCGGCGCGGATCATATTTAAATACAGACGGGTAAATACCCCGCTTTGGGCTTCTAGGGCATCGGCTAAACCTGAACCTCCGCGTACAGCTTCTTGAATACGCGTCAACAGTTTTTGCACCTTGGGTTCGCTGTTGACGCTGATTAATACCGTCAGCGCCCGATCCAAGGGTAATCCAGCTTTCAGCAGTTTGGACAACTGCTGGGTGATCAGAGCAATATGCTGTTGCGATATCCGCTGGCGACTGCCCAATAGCGGGATATTCAGCATCTGGCTCAAGCCCCCGCTATTGGCCTCTTCAACGGCCAAGGGCAACAGACCCTGATCACGGAGTTTGAGAATCACCTCGTCCTGATTGGCCGCCATGATGTCCTCAGTGCGCAACTCACCGGCGGCATCGACAGCCTCAAAGCGAAACACCGGCATCACCTAGCCCTCCTGAGTCACACGCAGCACTTCTTCAACCGTCGTCTGCCCAGCGACGACTTTGCGTAAACCGTCTTCGTACATGGTCTGCATACCATCAGCTCGGGCAGCGCGTTCAATCTCACCGGCGGTGGCGTGTTTCAGCACCAAAGCCCGCAGGGTATCGGTCATGGTCAGTAATTCCAGAATTGCCAGCCGACCTTGGTAGCCGGTTCCCGCGCAGTGCTCACAGCCTACGGCGCGGTACAGGGTCAGCGGAGATTTATTGCTAAATCTTTGCAATTGCAGTTCGTCAATCAGCTCGGGTAAGGCGGGATAGGGCTGGCGGCAGTGGGTACACAGCAGGCGTACTAAGCGCTGCCCCAAAATACCATTGACGGTAGACGTGAGCAGATAATCTTCCATGCCCATATCCAGCAAGCGGGTCATCCCACCCGCAGCATCATTGGTGTGCAAACTGGATAAGACCAAATGCCCCGTCAGCGCCGACTGCACGGCAATACGGGCGGTTTCCAAATCGCGGATTTCACCAATCATGATGATATCGGGGTCTTGGCGGACAATGGCTCGCAGCGCATTGGCAAAGGTCAGATCGATCTGGGGTTTGACTTGAATCTGATTCACCCCTTCAAGGTTATACTCGACGGGGTCTTCAACCGTGAGAATTTTCACCGTTGGGGTATTCAGGCGGGTCAGGGCAGTGTACAGGGTGGTGGATTTCCCCGAACCGGTTGGCCCAGTGACTAAGATAATCCCATGCGGCAACCGTAAAATCTCTAAAAACCGCTGCAGAGTCGTGTCACTAAAGCCGAGTTTTTCAAATTCAAACACTACACCGGATTTATCTAAAATCCGCATCACCACGCTTTCGCCGTGCATGGTCGGCACGGTGGACACCCGCAAATCGATTTCCTTGCCCTGCACCCGCAATTGAATCCGCCCGTCTTGTGGCAGACGCCGTTCGGCGATATTCAACTTGGCCATAATTTTAATCCGCGAGATCACCGCCGCCGATAAGCGTGCGGGTGGGGATTCGACTTCAATCATCACCCCATCGATGCGATAGCGGACTTTCAGGCGACTCTCAAACGGTTCAATATGAATATCCGAAGCCCGTGACTCCACCGCCCGCGTCACCATGAGATTCACCAGACGAATCACCGGGGCTTCGCTGGCCAAATCGCGCAGTTGCTCAATATCGGCCTCGTTGTACTCCTCACTGCTGCCCAGCGACTCGACAATCTGCCCCATAGCACTACGGCTGCTGCCATACAGACGCTCAAAGGCATTATCAATTTCCGACGGCAGACCGACACGCGGCTCGATGGTCTTGCTCCAAGCCATGTGCAGTGCGGCCAAACCATAGTCATCACCGGGATCGGCCACCGCCACGATCAGGCGCTCTTCTTCATCGGCCAGCGGTAATATGTGCCGCGCCTTGAGAAAAGCCAGCGAGATGGCCTGTTCATCCAGCAGGGGGACTTCGGGGTAGTCTTGCGCAGCGACCAGCGGTAGGTCGTAGCAGGCGGCCAACACTTCGGCCATATCGCGTTCCGCCACCATGCCCAGTTTCAATAAGACCGAATGCAGGGCATCGCCATTTTTCTGGCAGACTGCCGTGGCGCGCAATAGGTTCTCGCGGCTGAGCTTGCCGCGTTCCACCAACAGTTCGCCGAGCTGCTCGCTCAGCGGCGGATCAGCGACTACGGCATTCATGACGCACACTGCTCCGAATTTAATACTCGAAAGTGCTCATTCGGTGATTCGCTCTGCGTTGATGGCACCCGGGTTTGACCGGGCGAGCAACTGGAGTCCTGGTTGAGCAGTCCCAACCGGAGGCGCTCAGTCCGTTCCAGTTGCGATGTGTAGGTCGGATTAACCAGAACGACCGCAGAACCTCTACGGCTTGAAACGCGGTCAAATGTACGCTGCATAGACGACCGACTCCATGATATCTCCTGAATATTTACACCCGTGCAGTCTATGATACCCCTAAAACCCGACGATTACCCATCCTCAAATCATTTAATCATGGTGGATAGACCCGTTGTAGGCCGTCAGGATTGCCTTACCCCATAACCCGCCGAAACACCACCCGCTCCAGACCAATGCCAACCACAGCAAAGCGCTGCACCGTGCTCAAGCCATAGCGCTGTTGTAACACCACCCCATAACGCTGCGCTTGCTCCGTCGCCTCGTCCAGCTTGGCTACCACGGCGGGCAGGGCTTCGAGTTCGGCCTGCGTTTTGGCTTTGAGTTGTTTACTCGTTACTCGTTCCCACGCTCCTGCGTGGGAATGCATACCGAGCCTACATCATCCACCTCGTCATTCCGCCATGTACTAGCGCAATGACGGCAGAGATCAAGCGTATCTGTGTCTATCCGTGTGCATCGGTGGTTAAATCATTAAAACGCACCCGCAACCACGATTGAAAGACATCAACGCATTGATCAGATTAATGCCTTACTGTAAAGTAAGGAAAATAACATTCTGGAGCCGTTCCATGACGACCGCTACCTTGACCAGTAAGGGTCAAATCACTATTCCTGCTGATATTCGCCATCGCCTAGGCGTTGAGGCCGGCGACCGGATCGAGTTTGTCGAACTGGCTGAAGGCGGCTTTGCAATCAAACCAGCCACTGATGATGTGCGTTCATTGAAAGGGTTATTGCGCAAACCGGATCAGCCTGTAAGTGTCGATGCTATGAATGCGGCAATACGGCAACGGCTCGGTCGGCATCAATGATCGGCATTGATACCAATGTCTTGGTGCGTTATATCGCCCAAGATGATCCGGTGCAGTCCAAACGGGCGACCCAACTTGTTGAACAGGTGTGCAGTGAAGCAACGCCGGGTTCAAACGGTTTCAAACGTCCAGCGTGGCTCGCCGGTACTAATATCGACAGCATAAAACTGATGGTCATGAGCACCAAAATAGGCGGTGTCCTGAACAATCGCCGGTGCTGACATGATCGAGCCACCCGATTGAAACGCCCAGTGTTGTTCACCGGTGATCGCGTCGAGCGCATAGAGACGGCCATCGGCACTGCCAAAGTAGATCACCCCTTCCGACAAGGCGGGCGATGATGTCACAAAATAATCGGTTTCAAAGTCCCACAGTTTTTGCCCTGTGTGGCGATCCAGTGCATAGAGGTAACCATCCGCACTGGTGACATACACCCGATCATCGGACAGTGCAGCCGAAGATAGAATAGAGCCTGTCGTGCGGAATACCCAGAGCCGTTCTCCGGTTAAGGCATCGAGTGCGTAGAAAAAGTCGTTTAACCCCCCGATATACACCACCCCATCAAATACGAGGGGCGCGGCCACGACATGATCAAATGGCCCTTGTGACCAGCGTTCTTCACGGGTTGCACTATCCACCGCGTACACATAGCCATCATGACTGCCAAAATAGACCATCCCGTTATAAACCACCGGTGAAGAGGACACTGTACCGTAGGTTTCAAAACGCCAGAGTATTCCCTTTAATGTCTGGGGGCCTGTTGTGGGATACACCCCAGTGCG
>PWUP01000041.1 GCA_003562535.1 Gammaproteobacteria bacterium
AACGAGCAAAGTTAAGGTAGGGTGGGCACCCCGTGCCCACCCGATCAAGGCTAATGGCAGTGACGCGGGGTCGTGGCAACGAGGTATGAGTCCGGTAATCACGGCAAACGACTGTATTTTACTCGGCAATGAGTTTGCTGCGGCTAAAACCCTTTCATAATAGCCGCACTGCGGTTAGAATGAGCTTATATTAGATTCATCAAAATCACCGCAGGTGGGTAGGTTCATAACGTACCGTCCTGCCTGCGCTACAGGAATTTGGAATGAGCAAATCGATTCTTACGGTGGACGACTCTGCTTCCATCCGTCAGATGGTCTCCTTCACGCTCAAAAGTGCCGGCTATACCATCACTGAGGCGGTAGATGGCCAAGAGGGTTTGGCTAAAGCCAAAGCTAAGCGCTTCGATCTTATCTTTACCGACCAAAACATGCCACGCATGGACGGTCTGACGTTAATCACCCAGTTACGGGCTTTACCCGCCTATAAAAATACTCCCATCCTGATGCTTACTACGGAGTCGGGAGCCGCTATGAAAGCGAAGGGACGGGCAGCCGGAGCCACAGGTTGGTTGGTTAAACCCTTTAATCCAGAACGATTGCTAGCGGTGGTTCATAAAGTGATCGGCTAATTAGCGTATGGTCTGCGGCATGCACCCGTTCAACCAATTGAGGATATCATGAGCATCGACATGAGCCAGCTCTATCAGGTGTTCTTCGATGAGGCGCGAGAACACCTCTCTGAAATGGAGAGTTTGCTGCTAGAGTTGGATGTCGATCAGCCCGATCTAGAAATGCTCAATGCTATTTTTCGGGCAGCGCATTCGATAAAAGGGGGGGCAGGGACTTTCGGTTTCCACGATATGGCCAAAGTCACCCATATCTTAGAAACCCTGCTGGATCGCTTGCGCAAGCAAGAGTTACCGCTGACCGTGGAAATGATCGATGTCTTTTTAGAAGCAGGCGATGTGCTCGGCTCTCAGCTTGCTGCCCACCAAGCGGATAGCGAATATCAAGACGAACGCATTGGGCGGGTGTGTCAGCGCTTGGATAAATTAGCGCACATGGACTTTACTACGGGCACGCACTTCGAGGGGGCACCTAAAACCACGACCATGACAGCGCCTAAGACCAGCCGCGTCTGGCAGATTCGATTTAATCCCGAAACGGCAGGATTCCAAGCTGATTTTGATCTTGACGGTTTGGCGGATACGCTGACCGAGCTGGGCACCTTAGAGCGTAGTGCTGCCCCTGCCGGTCAAGCCGTGACGTGGCGCTTAACCTCTGATGTGGTAAGTCGCCAAGATATTTTGGAGTTATTTGCCTTTTTGTGTGATCCGCAAGCGGTTGAAGTCACTGAAACCCCACCCGGTGCCCCAGAGCCAAACACTGATGAGCAGGGGGCCACAGATCATGAAGACCAAGACCTTGGTTATGGGTTGTTCGAGGGCAGCCCGGGTATGGAGCGGGTCGCGGCACTGGCGGTTGAAGAACAGCAAGAGACGACACAGGGTTACGGTTTTTTCAAAGGCGCACCCGGCACTCCCCAGCAGTCTGCAACGCCATCGGCTGAGTACAGCGAGGCTTCCGCAGCAGGTGAGGCAACTAAGAGTGCGGCTAGCAAACGCGCCAGTGTCAGCGATTCATCCATTCGTATCAGCGTCGAAAAAGTCGATCAGTTAATCAATCTAGTCGGTGAATTGGTGATTGCCCACGCCATATTGGCGGAGTCAGCCTCGGATTTAGAGCCGGTGGAACATCAATCCATTTTTGACGGCTTATCGAATTTAGAGCGCAATTCACGCGATTTGCAACAGGCGGTCATGTCAATTCGCATGATGCCCATCAGTTTTGTCTTCAGCCGGTTTCCGCGGGTGGTGCGCGATACCGCTGCCGCTTTGAATAAAAAAGTCAACCTCAAGCTGATCGGTGAGGATACGGAGCTGGACAAGGGGTTGATTGAACGGCTGGCTGATCCGCTGAATCATCTGGTGCGTAATTGTATCGATCATGGGATTGAGTTACCCGAACAGCGGCTGGCGGCGGGGAAATTAGACACCGGCGACATTACACTGCGCGCCAGCCATCAAGGTGGGGCAATTATTATTGAAGTCAGCGACGATGGCGCGGGTCTGAATCGCGCTAAATTACTGGCTAAAGCCGTCGAGCGTGGGGTCGAGCTGCCGGAGCATCCCAGCGACAAAGAAGTGTGGCAGTTGATTTTCGCCCCCGGGTTTTCCACGGCGGAGGAAGTGACCGATATTTCCGGTCGGGGTGTCGGCATGGATGTCGTGCGGCGTAATATCGAGCAAATGAATGGGCGGGTGGAGATTGACTCTGCATTAGGTCACGGTACCCGCATCACCATTCGCTTGCCGCTCACGCTGGCCATTCTAGATGGCATGTCGGTGCGTATGGGCGAGGAAATTTATATTTTGCCATTAACGGCTATTCGTGAATCGGTTCAACCGCAACCGGAGCGGCTCAAACGGGTGGCGGGCAAAGGGCAGGTCATTAAGGTGGATGACGATTATTTGCCTCTGGTGATACTGCGCAAAGTGTTCGGCATGGCCGCGCAGTCGGCTAATGCTCAGGGAAATATTGAAGGGATTATTGTCATCGTGGACACCAGTGAAGGCCGAGCGGCTTTACTTGTTGATGAGCTGGTCGCCCAACATCAAGTGGTCATCAAAAGTTTGGAGACCAACTACCGTAAGGTCGCCGGTATTTCCGGTGCCACCATTATGGGCAATGGGCGGGTCGCACTGATCCTGGATGTGGACGAACTGGTTCGACTCAGTCACGAAGTCACGTAGTCGCAACACTCTATTTGATTACAATAAAGAGGATCTCATATGAACCAAGCTTTGCAAGGACGAACGGCGGTCGGCAGTGATGACAGCCGTGAGTACCTGACCTTCACCCTTGGTACGGAAGAATACGGCATCGATATCCTGAATGTTCAGGAAATCCGTGGTTATGACA
>PWUP01000306.1 GCA_003562535.1 Gammaproteobacteria bacterium
ACGCTTCCATAAAACGCACTTGGGGTTCATTCAGCCCTATCGGACTGAACACATCAATATCACTGGAGCGCAGTTCCACATAAGCCACACCGCGCCGCTGCAACGCCAACAGCGGTCGCTCACCCGACACTGGCGCCGATTTGGGGCGGATGGTGCTGTAGTACTCGTTTTCGATCTGCAATACTCGGCTGTTTAATTGGCGATAGGTTCCATCAACCTCGACCCCCAAAGCAACAAAAGGCGGACAGTCGGTGTGTAAGGCCCAACGCAGACTGTTAATATAGTCGGCCAAACTGTCATGGCTGACTTGCATCCGACAACGCCGCCGATTACTGTACCCTATATCGCTCATCCGCAGTGAGGTCGCTTCGGGTTCATACCAAGTATTACGGTCAAACTCCTGTAAACCATGAGATTGTTGACGTAAAAATGATTTACACAATGCCGGGGAAGCCCCAAACAGATACAGCAACAGCCAGTTGTAGCGCAACACATTACGGATCAAACCGAAATAAGCCTGATCGGTAAAAGCCTGTAACGGTTGTCGATCTTGCTCCAGTTGTTGATAAACCGCCCAGAACGCCTCAGGCAAGGAATAATTGAAGTGAATCCCCGCAATCACTTGCATGGTTTTGCCGTAGCGAGCCCCTAACCCCCGACGATACAGATGACGAAAGCGTCCCTGATTGGAATGACCGTATTCAGCAATGCGGATACTGTTTTCGCCGTCCACCACACAGGGCATGCTGGCCGCCCAAATCAATTCATTATCCAGATGCTGTTGGGTGAACACATGCAGATCATGCAGAAAATCCAGCGCCTCAGCACTATTAAGGCTGGGTGGAGTGACAAACTCCAGCAACGCCTCGGCATAGTCGGTCGTGATGAACGGATGGGTCAAGGCCGAACCCAGAGCGGCGGGGTGTGGCGTGTGCGCAATCAGCCCATTGTGCGCCATACGCAACCCCTCTTTTTCCAGACCAATGTAGGCTCCGGCCAGTAAATGGCCTTGGTCAGCCGCTATCAAGCGTTCCAGACGCTGTTGTACATGATGAGTCAAAGCATCACTCCCTCGGGCATGGTGTCATTATATGATTAAGCACTGCGGATTGTGCTTGATTCGCGCCCGCAGTGCCAGTCAGCGCCCGTTCAGTCGGGGAAATACTCCAGCAGCGCTTGAAAGTGTCTTGGATCATCAATCCATTGCTGGCCAAGCGATTCACTTTCCTCGGCATCGCTATGGGCGTGGCTGAGGGCATGAATCACCAAATGGCGTCGTTGCTCGGCCAGTAAGTGCTGGCGATAGGTGGTGAGTAAATCCTCGACCGTCACAGCCGCCACCGCATCAGCCAGCCGCTGACGGGAATCAAACGCATGATTCTCACGATCCAGTTCACGCCAATAATACTCAGCGCGTTCGCGCAACTGGGTATCGCGAGCCAGAATCCGTGAGCGCAGCGACGCTTGGTAACGCTGGAGCTGCTCGGGGCTTAAGTGTTCCAGTGTGGCCACATAGTCCTGTAAAAACTGTTCCGTGTGGGCGATTAACCCTGCTGGCTCCACATGATCCGACTGCACGACAAAGATTAAACCCGGCACTTCGAGTAAAGAACGGGCACCGGCATGGACGATGTACCCCAGACGCTGCTCAGTGCGCAACTGCTCAAAATAACGACTGGATAGAATCTCAGCCAAGAGCCGAAAACGCGCCTCTTCACTGAAGCTGCGTTCTGCCCCCTGGATATACAATACGGCAGCGGAATCGACGTGGGGCACACTGATCTGTCGAAGCGCAGGACTTTGCTCGGTTAAACGTAAGGGAATTGCCCGTGGCACTTCGATGGGCTCGACCTCAGACCAGAAGTGCTGCTGCACGACCTGCGCGATGGCCTCGGTATCCGCCGTGTGCAGATTACCGTAGGCCAAGGCAAACAGCTCCAGTTCGGCCAAAAACTGCGGCACAAACGCCTGTAAATCCTCCAGACTCAGCGACTCCAGCGCGGCGAGTTGCTCGGATTCACTCCAGCTTTGGGTTAATAACAGGCGATTAATCTCACTGGCCGCTTGCCGATGCGGCGGATTCTGCTGGGCACTGCGTAGCCGATCCGTCAAATGCTCTTGCACCCGGGCAAAGCGGTCGGCTGTCAGTTCTGGGGCGCGTAAGGCGGCCAGTACCCGCTCCAGCAATACGGCCTGTTTGGCGTCATAACCGGAAATACGCAGGGTAAACCCGCGCAAATGCCGGTAGAGCTGCACATTCAACCCCGCCAATTGCGCCGGGTAGAGCACGGGATTGAGTTGCTCGCGCACACTGCGTAAATACAACTCAGTCAACACCGTATGCTCGGGGTCTTGATTGGTCAGCGGCGAGCGCACCGAGACCAACAGCTCAGCGCGGGGCACGCCAAATTGGGTATCTTGGGCATGCCATACCTGCAACCCCGGCTGCTCCACCAGCAAGCGCGGCTGATCGGTGTCGCTCTCTGGAGTTTTGATGGCGACGCTGTCAGGAAGAAACGGGTTAGGTTCAGGCAAGGCCAATTGGGCGCTGATGGACTTGGATAGGTCATTCGCCGTCCAGTGATCCGGCTCCAGACTGACCCGTCGATAAGGCACCTGAAACCACGGTTCCACTGAGTCGGTTGCCAACTCCGGAGCACTGACCGTCACCAGCAGATTATCCGGGCGCAATTCCGCCAGCACGGCTTTGATCAGATCCGGTCGATAGTCCGCCAGCAAATACGGCCCACGCAGTACTTCTGCTGCGGGATAGTTCAGCATATTGGCCGCCAGCCACCGGACTTCAGAGACATCAGATCGCGCTTCCCGAAATTGAAAACTCAGGTCAGCCAACTGCTGCAGTTCGGCAAAGCGCCACTCGTCAATGCCCTGCTCGGCGATCAGGGCGATTTTCTGGAATACGGCGTCAATGATCGCATCGGTCTGCTCTAATCCAGCTCGGGTCAGTTCAATCCCGACG
>PWUP01000140.1 GCA_003562535.1 Gammaproteobacteria bacterium
ATTAATCTTGACCCGTTGCCCTAGATCTTCTCGATCTAACCAACAGCACACTTGGCTTAAAAACTGGCAACGATTCTTTATCGTCGCCCTATCCAACCGACCCGGCTCAGTCCACAACGCCAGTAGACCGTCAATATGCCGTTCACTTAATGCATCCGGATGGGTCAACGGACAACCTAAACGCATCCAATCCCCCACCCACTGGTTCAGCAAACGCTGGCGATAACGCAGGGTATGGGCACTCACGGCAATACGCTGCGTTTTAGATGACCCTGTACGGTAGGCCATCACCGTTTTTAACCGCTCTTGAAGTAAGGCGCGCTGTTCAACTAAAGCCCCCTCCCATACCGAGCTTTCCATCCCTACCGGTTCATGCGCGTCACCTCTCCGTCCTAAATACGCATTGGCGATTGCACTGCGCGCATGACCCAGGCGTAACGACACCTGGAGCCGCGCACGGTCTACCTCTGCTGAACCCACTCCACCCCCTTCTCCACCCCTCACCGGCGAATCTAATCCCGTCAGCCGTGTAAACAGATCATTGGCATATTGATGCCGTGCCCCATGCGACACCAACCCCTCTATACGCTTCAGACCACAACGCCTAAACACCGTATAACACCGGTTCAACCATTGGCGCAGATCATAACGCAGAGGAATCAATGACCGCTGACCCCGCTGCTCTACCATATGTTTGGCCTCATCCAACAGGCACCGTTGAACCTCCGTTTCAATCGCAACCTTCCGAGGACGACCCCCCTTCGTCCCTGCGATCACATCCACCTCATCGCCCCGGTCATCCTGTGTCGGGCGAAATAACGATGCCTCCTGTAACCGTAACCCAAACGCCAGTTGAAAACACAACACCCGCGCCACGTCCTCATCCTGGCTCACCACACGACTCAATATCTCTAGCGGATCCGCTCCTTGACCCGTCCAAGAGTGATCCGATACCGCAACATAACTGCGCTTAACGTGTTCAACCGACTCAACATAACCACTCACATCCCCTAACATTCCCTCTTTACCTATCCAACGACACAATAGATTTAAATACGACCACCGCTTTTGAAGTGTGGAGGCCGATACCGATTGGCTCTCCCAATGGCGCATCAGGACTTGAGCATGCTTCGGCTTAAAATGGCTGATCGAACGCAGTCGGTAACCCAGATCGTGCAGCTCTCTCACCATACGATTAAAAAACTGACATCGATCCGCCATCGTCGCATGACTGATGTGCTTACGACCATCCGCGCTCAAACGCAGGTGTTTAGCCAGCAACTGATTCAGTGTTGAACGTAATTGGGCCAACGCACCGTAGTAAACTACTGTGTGGGGAGCCATAGCACGATGATTCATAGACGGTTGAGTTCGCTCAATACACAATGGGTCGGGTTGGCTATCGATCAAGAAGGGGCAAGGGGTGGGTCAGGGATCAACGCCAGAAAGCCCAGTCCTTGCCTGCGGGGTATCGTCAATGTAGCGCCTCTGACACCGATTTTACGGACGCCTGCCAGAACGGTTCTCGAATTAAAGTCCCCAGCTTTGCCGGTGGAGTGTTAACTCATCGGTAGGGCACGGGCTTTGTTTCCGTGTATTAGCATGCGTGGTTGTTTATAGCTCAACGAGTTCTACACGGCGGTTTTGGCTGCGGCCATCTTCATCACGGTTGGTCGCGACAGGTGCCATCATGCCGGCACCAGCTGCCTGTAGTCTGTCTGCAGATATGCCGTGTTCGTCCATCAACCAGCCTTTTACGGCTTGAGCACGTTGCATTGACAAGTTTAGGTTGTATTCAAAATCCCCGACATTATCGGTGTGCCCTACGATCAGCAGTTCTAGGTCGTCATTCTGATGTAGTACATCCGCAATGGTGGCTAGTGCTTCTTCTGATCTGTCGATAATGGCATCACTATCAAACTCAAATAAAATGTCGCGTACAGCGATTCGGCCTTGACTGATAAGGCCCTCTTCTATCTGATCCACACTCAGCTCTTCGGCAGGGTGGTCGGCGATGATTTCTTCCGTAGTTTGCGGGCTGCGTTCTGCAGGTTCTGGCGCTGCCATTTGCAGGGTCGGGGCGTCGTCTCCTGCCTCTTCTACGACATCAACGCGAATAACAGGGGCTTCTTCTCTACGATTATTGGTGATCAACACCGAGACATGCACGGGTTTATCTTGGTGGCTTGCGGCGATAAAACGCATATCCCGATCCCTAGAGCTACGCGGCCAACCCAATGTGTGTACGGAGACTCCGCTTGGGCGGCTGCGATTAAAAATATCATGGCGGTGAAAATGCCGGCCCAGTTCATCATCTCGATCAGCGCCGCTAAATTCGATTTCAAAACCGGCATTTTTTAGCCCTTGCAGGTAGGCTTGTTGCACTTGCAAGGTACTTACATCAGGGTTATTGAATAGGTAGGTCAGTTGGGTATGTTCACCTTCCAAACGGCGCTCGTCAACAAACTCGCCGTCTTCACGCGAGCCGAAGGTCATGTTAACTTGATCAAAACTGTTGAACTCGTAGGTGATGATTTCACTGCCTTCAAGTGCTGGCACCATTGGGTGATCACCAACCTCTTCGTTGTCAGCCTGTGCAATAGCTGGCGTGAACGCTAAGCTAATCAGCGTGGCGTACAAAGCGAGCTTCATAACATTTCCCTCTTGTGATGCAAAAAAAATTATTCTAACAAACGCAACCTTGGCAGCGTCAACATGAATCAATGTTTATGATGACCCTCCCCTAATCCAGCTCATATCGAAACAGGCTGTGCTCCAGTCGTCTATGCTTGTTTACCTTCAAGGATTTAAAGACCCTGTACTTCCACTCGCCGGTTTTGCGATGCGTTTCCGCTGATTCGAATTACCCCACTCAACGCAGCGAACGTATCCCGATCCATCCATTAGGTGGATACGTTCGCATTCAGCAGATTGTTTTATATCGATAAAACGACTTTCTGAACGCAACGAACGTA
>PWUP01000187.1 GCA_003562535.1 Gammaproteobacteria bacterium
GGCAGCAGATCGCGGAAAATCCCCGATAGCGTCATAATCACATCCACTCGGGGCCGCGTCATTTCGGCCAAGGGGATGAGTTCAGCACCCGCCAAACGCCCATAACTGTCAAAACGTGGCCGAGCGCCCATCAGGGCTAGGGCTTGGGCAATGGGACTGCCTTCAGTTTTCAGGTTATCAGTACCCCACAGCACTAAGGCTATCGATTCAGGGAAGGGATTACCGTCGTCTAAGTGGCGTTGCAATAACCGTTCAGCCTGACGTGTCCCTTCTTGTATGGCAAACACACTGGGCAGGCGGTAAGGATCGAAGCCGTGTAAATTGCGTCCTGTCGGCATGATTTCTGGCGTGCGCAATAAATCGCCACCTGGTGCGGGACGGATATACCCGCCATTGAGGGCATGCAGTACGGCAGGTAATTCATGATCTTGGCTTAATTGCTGATCCGTTTTGGCCAGCTCAGCCAATTGCGCCAAGCGCTCTTCACTGTGAGGTTCCCCGCTGGCATTGAGAGCCGTTTGGGGACTGGCTCCATCGACTAAAGCTTCCAAAACTTCACGCGCGGGCGCGCCCTGAGCGGAGGCCGCAGCAATCGCTTGTAAATAATCCACCCGCTCTTCGCGTGAAGCCGCTTCACCGACCACATGCAAACCGTGTGGAATCAGGGTGTATTCCAGCTCTAACACCGCGTCGTTAAGGCGAGTAATCTGCGCGTCCTGTTCGTGGGGTTCCCATTCAGGCTCGGCCTCGGTGAAATCTAAGGCACTGGCTTGCACCTGAATCAGCCGCGCCAATTCATCACGTTCATGCTCGGTGTCTGGGGTTAAACCGCGCCAGCGCTCCAGTGAACTGCGCAAATCCAGCAAGCTGCGGTACAGCCCAGCATGAGCCACAGGAGGCGTCATATAACTGATCAGTGTGGCGCCGGAACGGCGTTTGGCAATTGTGCCTTCGGACGGATTATTGGCCGCATACAGATAAAAATTGGGCAAATCACTGATTAAGCGATCCGGCCAACAGCCACCGGACATCCCCGCTTGTTTACCCGGCATAAATTCCAAAGCCCCGTGAGTGCCAAAATGCAGCACCGCATGGGCACCAAAATCTTCACGCAGAAAGCGATAAAAAGCTGAAAAGGCATGAGTTGGAGCAAAACCTTTATCAAACAGCAGCCGCATCGGGTCACCTTCATAACCGAAGGCCGGCTGAATGCCGACAAAAACATTGCCAAACTGCTCGCCCAGAACGAAAATCGAGCGGCCATCCGTTTGTTGCCGCCCGGGTGCAGCGCCCCAATGGGTTTCAATATCCCGCAGCCACGGCTCGCGGCGCACATGATCATCAACGGGGATGTGCTGTACCACATTAGCGTGAGCGCCGTAGCGTTGGGCATTGCCCTCGATGATGCGTTCACGCAGGGCATCTACAGATTCCGGCACTTCGACGGTATAACCCGCCGCTTTCAGCGTCTGCAAGGTGTTATATAACGATGAAAAGACCGATAAATACGCCGCACTGCCGGTATTGCCCGCATTGGGCGGGAAGTTAAACAGCGCCACTGCGATTTTGCGCTCGTCAGGCGGAGTACGCCGCAGATCGACCATGCGTTTGATGCGCTTGGCAATGTTTTCGGCACGTTCGCTGCACACCCGCATATCGCGGTCGTTGTCCAAAGCACTGAAATTACAGCTCCGGTGACAGCCGCCACAGGCGACATTGCCTGAAGGGGCACGACCCCCAAACACCGCAGCCCCCGTCGCCCCATCCAGTTCAGGGATGGCCACCATCATGGTGGCTTCCACGGGTAATAAGCCGCGATCCGAACCGCCCCACTGGGTCAAATCTTGAAACTCAACAGCCAGGGCAGCGGTATACGGTACATTGAGTTTTGCCAGGATTTCTTCGGCAGCATGGGCATCGTTATAGGCCGGACCACCGACTAAAGAGAACCCCGTGAGCGATAACACCGCGTCAACCGTCGCTTGACCGTCTTTCATGAAAAACTGCTCAATGGCGGGACGAGCATCCAGACCACTGGCAAAGGCCGGAATCACGGTCAGACCTTGATCCTCTAAGGTCGCAATCACGCCATCGTAATGGCCGGTATTGCCCGCCAACACATAGGAACGCATGACCAATACGCCCACCGTGCCCACGGAGTTTTTGCTGGAGCGGGGTAGTTTTTTCGGCTGTTCGCTGATCCGTTCCGGCAAGCGTGGATGATAAAGACCGACCTCGGGATATTCCAAAGGCAATGGCGCTTTGAGTTTACCGCGCAGCGCTCGGCGTGGCCCATCGGCATAGCGGTCGGTTAAAAACCGCGCCATATTGAGCATATTGTCATCGGAACCGGCCAGCCAATATTGCAGGGTCAGAAAATACGCCCGGACATCCTGGGCGGTACCCGGAATAAACCGTAGAATTTTCGGAATCCGCCGCAGCATTTTCAGTTGCTGGGCACCGGAGCTGCTGGATTGACCGGATTCATTTTTCTTGGTGCCACGCAGCTTTTTCAGCAGCGCCAAGGGGCCACGGCTGGAGCCGTCCATGGTGAACTGGCCAATGCGCGTCAGGCGAATGACTTCACCCGCCGACATGCAGCCAATCATGGCATCACAGTGGTCGCGGCGCGCCTGTAAGGCGGGCAGTACGGCCTGAATATGATCTTCCATAAACAGCATGGTGGCAATGATGATGTCACACTGGGCAATATCTGCATGACAGCGTTCTAGTGCCGCCGGATCATCGCCCCACTCGGCTGCCGAATGCAAAGACAACGATAAACCAGGGGCTTCTTTGCGCAGACGCTGGTTAGCTCGCTCGGCAGCACCAGCCAAATGGCTGTCGAGGGTGACGATGACGATCCGCACGGGCGTCGGATCAACGGCCGAAGTGTGCTTTGGCATCGTATAGGGTCTCGATAGTTATGGTGGTTACACCGCGTTCCCCAGCA
>PWUP01000007.1 GCA_003562535.1 Gammaproteobacteria bacterium
AGAACCCACTGATACAGAGTTATTCGGTGAGCCAGACTCAGAATTGCTCGAAGATTGAATAGTTCGTATCAATAAAATATTGTCGATTTATGTAGCCTACACACATCTTTAACATAGCCGCCAAGACGTATCGCGCCTTCAAGGTTTCGGTGCTTTGTAAATACAAAACGGGCCGGCGAAATTGCCGGCCCGTGTTAGTTTCTCTAACGTTACGTTACTTAGTATATGTAGCGGAAGTTGCTGGCTGCAACGGTTCGCTGACTGATGACGTAGAGGCCCTTCCAGTTCATTTCACTGATAGTTACCGTACCGTCACCATGGACAGCTTCTACGTACACCACGTGCATTCCCTGCTGGCCAATAGCACCAACTCGCGGTTCAGAACCTGTCGGGATCCCCTGAGCAGCTGCTCGAGCGGCCCACGTGTCAGCATTGCCTAAATTATTCGGCAAGTCTGGGCGGCGATTCTTGGCGTACCACGTACAGTTTCCTGCAGTGTACAGATTGCCTCCATTTGATCCACGAGGTGCTGTTTGCTGTTGAGTCGCCGCGGGTGCACTTGTTGTCGCACTAGAGTTTGAGCTGGCGGCCGGTTGGGTCGCACTAGCTTCGGTTCTAGCTGGCTCAGGCGCTGCTTCAGCAATCTCAGGCTCAACCACAACTACTTCTGGTAGTTCTCGCTCATTGAGCTCTTCATCTTCAAATGGAATTTCAAGCTCTTCCCCGATGTGCAACACATCAGGGTGATCTAATTGATCATTCTTATCCCAAATCCGGGTCCACGTAATGTCATATTCGTCAGCAATCTTAACTAATGATTCGCCACGCTGTACTTCATGTACAATTGGCTCCTCGTCTTCATCTTCTTCTTCAACTACTGAATCTGTCTCTTGCAGATTTGCTTCCATTCGATTCAATTCATCCTCTGTGAGAAGTGCGGTGAGCAGCGAGTTATTTTCTCGTCCTATGTACTCTCTAACATCCCAACTTTTGATGTCTGAATCATCATTTACTAAATCACTTGCTTCGGCGCTCACTTGAGCACCTGGTGTGATCATACCAATCGTAACAATTGTTACGCCGGCGATCAGCGTTTTGACACGCATAAATGTATGTACTTCCTCCTTAGGCCCCGCTACGTTCTGCTAAATTTGCCAGAACCATGGCACAAACATCCCCTACTGACGACATATTAAAAGTCCGCCGTGTAGTTTCAGTTGTATCAATTATCTACGCAATTATTTCGCGGTAGCTGCTCTGGCATTCGCGGGTTGTTGCGTCTTTCTCCACCTCACATGAAAAAAGACACAAAGCTAATCGTACACGCATATAAAAGCAAGTCAATAGACTTATCCACAGCTTTGTAGCGTTACAGATGAAAATCTGTGTACTAGATGTGGTGTTTCGTACATACACGCCTACACAAAACTAGTACAAAGTGAGTGCAAGCACGGTTCGGCCACGATTCAGTTCTTCTGGGTCACTGGCTGGCCGGCGGTGTACCTGGGTACGTTCGAGCACGCTCAAATAATTCGGCTCAGCAACTTCAATTCGAGCCTCACCGACCTGCAAAAGCAGTCGAGCCGCCATATTAACTAAGAGATTTGGTGTCCGTTGTAATTGACGGGCTTCATCTGATGGGCACAATAGATCCGTTCCTGGGTCAGGGACCGCCCAATACACTCGTTGATCAGGGTTGTATAGCGTTCGATCCCATTTACCAGGACGCTTCGATGTTGGGTAGCTGGCTGCACAAACAATCACCCCGCCTGGATCACGCTGCTGGGTAGTTTGATATTCAACCACCGATGATTCAATCAGCGGTTCAAGCAGAATTTTTGCCGCTGAACCGCATCGGTTACGTATGTCTTCATATATATGAGGCGTGGCAAAATATTCCTTGAAAGCTCCGTGCCTATCTGGTCCATCAGCACACATGAAACCAGCGCCAACAAAAAAATCATTGTCTAGTTCATGGATCGGTCGCGGGCGCTCCCGACTGCTCATATCTCTATCTTGTACACTCATGTGTAGCATTATATAAGAGTTTTCGGATTTATTAGTCAATATATAGCAACAAAATTGCTATAATTAAAGCGTAAGGGGGCAACAATGAACATACTCGTAACAGCTGGATCAAAATACGGCTCGACAGAAGAAATTGGCCAGATTATTGCAGAAACAATTAACGCTAGCAAGCACACTGCTGAGCTCATGAGTCCCGATGACATCAACAGCCTAGATGGGTTTGATGCCTGCATCATCGGTAGCGCTATTTATGCCGGCCGCTGGCGCCGAGAAATCCGTGATTTAATTGATGCTAACGCCGATCGTTTGCAGCAGCTTCCTGTCTGGTTATTTTCCAGTGGTCCCGTTGGCAACCCACTACGACCAGAACAGCAAGATATCGTACACGTAGAAACAATCATGGAACGAATCCAGCCAGTAGAGCACAAAATGTTTGGTGGCAAAATTGATAAAGCAAAATTGAGCCGAGTTGATAAAGCCATTATTGCCACTTTAAACGCACCCGTTGGTGATTATCGCAGCAAAAAAGATATCAAAGACTGGGTTCAATCTATCATCAAAAAACTCGACACCATGCAACTCGCCTAAAAAGCATAGCCTATCTGCTAACAACCCTAACTCATGAAACAAAAAGATATCTTCCACACTATCCAAACCGAGTTTAACCGTAGTGTACGCAAGCTGATTCGCAGCTATTCGAGGCGCCAACCGTGGCTCCTATTATTCTTTTTGCTGATAATTCTGGCTGGTTCGTGGCTCCTCAGTCAACAGCATCAAGACACACTTGAGCCGATTGCGACAATCCATGAGTCACTAGAAATAAGCGGCCCCTATGCGGTCATGCGGGTCGTAGATGGTGATACCATCGTAGTTGCCATAGATGGTAGCTCAGAAACAGTCCGCTTAATTGGCATTAACACGCC